>JANPLJ010000516.1:0-1714 GCA_031426475.1 Pirellulaceae bacterium
GTAGACTCGCCCGATGTTTTCTTGAGGTTTCGCGTTTTTCATAGTCCGCCATAACTGGTTTTGTAAATGCACTTACGGCTAAGTATACATTTTATATCCAGCCATAACGCGTCTTAAAAAGGCGGTTATGGTGAAATTGAGACAAAATTGCTGGTGCTCGCGCCCCGTGGTCGCGTCAGCGGCTTGATTCTGGCATAATTTGCGAGGATGAAAGATGAAACGCCTCCTTCCATACCGGACCGTGACCCGAAGCAACTTCGTTCCTCGCGTTGGTTCGCCCCTGACGATTTGAGAAGCTTTGGCCATCGATCCCGATTTAAAGGGATGGGGCTCGACGACCGCGACTATCGCGATAGGCCGATCGTCGGAATTCTGAATACGTGGAGCGATCTCAACACGTGCCATTCGCATTTTCCGCAACGCGTCGAAGAAGTGAAGCGTGGCATTCTTCAGGCAGGCGGCTTTCCGGTTGAGATTCCTGTGATGAGTCTTGGCGAAATGTTGATGAAGCCGACGACGATGCTCTATCGCAATCTTCTTGCGATGGAAACCGAGGAAGTCCTTCGTTGTCATCCGATCGATGCGGCCGTCTTGATGGGCGGTTGTGACAAAACCGTTCCAGCGCTTTTGATGGGAGCGATCTCGGCAGATATCCCCTCGATCTTTTTGCCGGCTGGTCCGATGCTCAAGGCCCGCTGGAAAGATCAGACGCTTGGCAGTGGTTCAGACGTTTGGAAATATTGGGACGAGCGTCGAGCGGGCAATCTTTGCGAAGGCGATTGGGCGGACATTGAAAACTGTATCGCTCGATCGGCGGGAACTTGCATGACGATGGGAACCGCGTCGACGATGGCGTGTGTCGCCGAAGCGATGGGGATGACGCTTCCAACATCCAGCACGATTCCGGCCGTCGTCGCCGAGCATAGTCGTTTGGCGGTAGCGACGGGTCGACGAGCGGTCGATATGGCTTGGGAGAAGCTGACACCTAGCCGCGTCTTAAACGAACAATCTTTTCATAACGCGATCATTACCCAGCTCACGATCGGTGGTTCGACGAACGCGATCGTTCACATTATCGCGATGGCTGGACGCGCGGGAGTCAAGATCACGCTCGATGACTTCGATCGTTGGTCCGAGAAGATTCCCGTCCTTGCAGACTTGCGACCATGCGGACGATTTTTGATGGAAGATTTCCATCATGCAGGCAGTCTTGCTGGTGTGCTCACGCGGTTGACGGACCAATTGGATCTGAGTTGTCAAACAGTCTCGGCGAGTACGCTCGGTGAACAAATCAAGGATGCGACTATTCTCGACGATCAGATCATTCGCACTCGCGAAGAACCTGTTTGGCCGACAGGTGGGACATGTGTTTTGCGAGGCAACCTCGCTCCCGATGGTTGTGTGATCAAAACAGTCGCCGCCGATCCAAGACTGCTCAAGCATCGTGGGCGGGCGGTTGTTTTTGACAACTATCCGGAACTGAAGGCGAAGATTAATTCGCCCGACTTAGAGGTGACCGCCGACTCAGTATTGGTCTTGCGATCGGCGGGGCCGTTAGGGGCACCTGGGTTTCCCGAGTGGGGCCAGCTTCCCATCCCCAACAAGCTGCTCAAGGAGGGGGTTCGAGACATGGTACGAATCTCGGACGCCCGGATGAGCGGTACCAGCTATGGAACGTGTATCCTGCACGTTTCACCCGAGTCTTATCTCGGTG
>JANPLJ010000517.1:0-1742 GCA_031426475.1 Pirellulaceae bacterium
CCTGGAGATAACGGCATAATGGACGGGAAAGAAAAAGGTGTCAAGAAAAAGGTGTCAGGAACCGTTTTTGTTGATTTTGGGTCTTCCGCGGGGTCGAACTGTACTCTCGAGGCCCAATTGGGCGATGACTTTTGGAGACCACGCTTCGTCGCCATAGGGGCAGCCTCGCTTAACGCTTCGCCGGATGGACTCGAGTTCAGCCTCGCTTTGTGGTTCATTGACAAATTCGATCCAATTGGGACTGCGTCGAATGGGCCAAGAGGATAGAAGTTCCTTGTCTTTGAGCGTTCCATGCTGCCAGCGCCAAAGGCTGCTCCATTCCCAATCTTGCGCCTTGGAGACCAGATTCGCCCGCAATGCATTTCTTTCAACGTAGCGGCAGACGGTGAGGAAATGATGATCGTCTTGAATCGGAAACGACTTGAATCTGCCTTGGTAGACATGTCCTTGACCTGTCGAATGTCGATGGGCATGCCAACGCTGAGTATGAGTAAGGCTCAGCCAGCCAATGAACTTCGATAACTCGCCATCTTCGTGCGGATGGACGACCATATGCCAATGATTCGACAGCAGACAATAGGCCAACAGTCTTGTCCCTGTTCTTGCGATCGCTTCTTCAAGAATATGCTCGAACGCTTCGAAGTCTCCCGCTTTGTCGAAAATGTGCATGCGAGCATTGGCTCGGTTGAGCACGTGATAAATCAGTCCGCCGTCTGCTGCTCGTTTTGGTCGTCCCATAATCGACTAAAAATAGCGTACTCGGAAGCAAGAATCAATAAACGGTTCCTGACACCTTTTTTCTCTTGGAAGGAAAACTCGCAAGAGTAATGGAGTTATCGCGGCAACTGGTTTTGCTGCTGGCCTGCAGGAGCAGCAACTCGTTGAGCTTCGTCGTCCTCTGGAACGAATGGCACTTCTTGGACAGTCCATCCCTTGGGAGGCTCGAATGGAATGAAGCTTTGTCGGAAGACGGCTTCGGTGAACTTCGCGAGTAGTCCCGCATTTACTTCGCGGTCGCGGAATTCGAAGACTTCTCGGTGATCGTTTTGAGGCTGAGGCGTCCAATTGGGCAAGTGGATGACGATCGACACCGGTAACATCTCTTTTCGATCCAGGTAGACGCTCACATGGTGATAGTTCATCGCATCGCTTTGATGCTTCGGATAGGCCTCGAGAAGAATGACATTATTGTTAGGAGGTTGCAAAGGTCGTATCCAGAATCGAGCGTTGACTTTCTGAGCGTTCACGCCGAAAACGAACGGCAACGGCGAGTTGAAGACTTCGGCACCACGCATGTTGGGAGGCAACAGGTACTTCTTTGCGACTTTTTGCGTTTGGTCATACAGATGGACACTCTGGCCATCGCAAATCCACCATTCGCCGAATTGGTCTGCAATCTTTTCGTATCCCCACGTTCCATCCTGCTTCTGCTTTCGGAATTGAAGCTCTTCCACTTTGAAGAGACCTTTATCCGGTGCCATGTAACGAAGGATGCCCGTTGCACCGGTGTAGAATGCGGAAGGGTCATTGGTCTTCGTTGGATCGTATTGCCAGCGTAAAAACTTGCACTGAAAGCGATCGATCCCTTTGGTGCTGTTTTCCCAAGCGGCCAAAACCTCATCGAGATATTTTTGATGCTCTGCAGCTAATGCAGGAAAGGGAGCTTGTCCCATCGGTGCACTGGGAGCGGCTGCGGGATTCTGAACCGCGCCATTGATCGGAACAGCCTGCGTCGGAGCAGC
>JANPLJ010000518.1:0-7222 GCA_031426475.1 Pirellulaceae bacterium
CCGGCCAGTTTTCAGCTCGCCATGGCACCGACGGTATTAAATCAAAACGTCGCAAGCGTTCCGCTTCTGGAAACAGCTGCGTCGACCATCGCCGGAATCAGCCCAAGCGTCGTGACGCCTTCCTCGCAGCTCAAGCCCGAAGAAGAGTCGCAATGGACGAACGCGGCGCCATCGAGCTCGTTGACAACGCTTCAACCGATTCTGGCGACAAGCGATTGGATCGTGCCGGATACTTCTTCGGTCCCATCTCCGAAGAAAAGCATTTCATCGCAACTTGCCAAGTCTGTCGATGATGTTTTCGCTTCAAAGTGCCTCTACTAATTGCCCGCCCCACGTCCAAGCTGAACATTTGCTGCTCCTGGTCCCATGGCGATTCTTCCGTATTCCATCCCGAAGGGATACCAAGAAATTAGCCGGGGGTCGCCGCAAAGCGGCGCACCCCCGGATACTCAACGACGCGCAAGCGACCCTGTAAGGGTCGAAGATGCTTCGATCCTTTCAGGATCGGAAAACCCTTCGCCCATTGTTTCCGGTGGTGTCGCTTCGCTCAATCACCGGCTAATATCTTAGTATCCCTTCGGGATGAGTAATTGCGCGAAACTAAAATCGATGCAATATCAAGCTTTTAACAAACCAGCGCTAGGCTTTGTCAAGAAGTCGACGGGCTTTCTGACCGTAGCGGACTTCTCGCGTGACATGATATAATGAGTCTACCATGCGTTTTGGGCGTTCAACCGAGGAATGCTTGTTTCGTTCCGCTGTGTACTTCTAATTGTTGAAAAGAAAATTTGATGGGCGATTCGAGACCCCAAGTACGTGAACCAAAGCGGCAGACTTTGACGATAGCCAAACCCGGATTGCTAGATGAACTCTTTGGACGAATACCGCTGGCAAAGTTGGAAATGTTTTGTCAGAAGCTGAGTTTGGGGCTGCGAGCGGGAGTGGGCATATTAAAGTTGCTCGAGACGGAAGCGAAACAAGGTTCGCCGCGTCATCGCGAGGTAATGACGCAAGCGATTACGAAGGTCCGAAGCGGCGAGTCGTTGGCAACGGCGTTCGGTGATGCTGGTAACTACTTCCCTCCGTTGCTAGTCCAAATGATTTCGGCAGGCGAAGCTTCCGGGGGATTGGACCGGATTCTTGAGTACATGACTCAGTACTACCGGGACCTTCGTCTGGCGCGCCGTCAGTTCTTAGGACAGATCACCTGGCCGCTTATTCAATTGGGGCTCGCCATCGGAGTGATCTGTCTAGTCATCGCATTGCGGGGGTTTCTTGCGAGGGGACCAGAGGACGGACAGTTTGACTCGCTTGGTTTAGGGCTGTCTGGGGCGAGCGGGGTAGCGATCTTCCTGACTTGGGTAATGATGACCGCGATTCTTTTCGCGGCACTTGTGATTGTCGTTTGGAAGAACGTGTTGAACTGTCATCAAGTGTTAATTCCATTGGTGCTACCGATTCCTATCTTGGGAGCCGTGTTTAGCAACACCGCGATGGCTAGAATGTCGATGACGCTCTCGATGCTATTGAACTCGGGTGTCGATGCTATTCGATGTGTTCGTGAAGCGTTCCTCAGTACCGGGAACTACTTCTACATCCAGGGCATGAAGCTGGCTCTCGAGAATGTCCAGCACGGCCAATCTCTTGCGCACAGCTTGAGTGAAGCCAAAGTCTTTCCACAAGAATTTATCGATGGGATCGAAGTCGGTGAATTAAGCGGCAATGAAACCGAGTCTCTCGAGTACTTGGCAACCGAGTATTCTCGGAGAGCCAAATCATCGATGACACAGCTGAGCGTCTTGACGAGCACGGCGATCTGGATCACGATCGCCGCTTTGATCGTGTTGTTCATCATTCGTATGACGATGCAATATGTGAATATGCTGAATTCGTTGATGAGTTAACAGTATCTTTCGTTTTCGACCGCTACTTCGGTTTCTTAAAGGCGGCAAAGAGCGATTCAATGTCGTCGTTGGTCGCCGGCGACGCTTCTACAGGCTCGTCTGCGTCCACCGGTTTCTTCTCAGGTTTCGGCGAGTTAGATTCAGCGTCATCTGGCACAGATGGGCCTTTGAAGGCCCGCGCTGCCTTGAACAACGCCGCAATATCATCCTGAATGTCGCTAGCAACGGGCGCTTCTTCCGGTGACGCTTCCGCGTTGGTTGGTTTATCTGACGATTCTGGTTTTGGTGGCGTCGGATCCGCCGGTTTTTTCCGCGAAACAGGTTGGCTTTGCTTACTCGATTGAGCCGCTTTGAATAACATCGCGATATCGTCAGCACCAACCGCATCGACGGTCGTATTCACTGCGGCAGTACTACTGTTTTCTGGATTTTCTGGAGCAGGGTTCGGGGGTGGCGGTTCGACGGCCTGCGATGATTCGGATGCGATCGATGCTGGTTGAACATCATCGCTCAATTCAGTTTTACTTCCTTCCTCGTCCGTTTCTGGGGCAGCATCGTCGTTGTCTATCGGGTGCGCAGAGTCCTCTTCGCTTTCGATGCCCATCGGTCGCCACTTGCCAGTCGTAGCTTCGAACCATCGGCCACGATCAGCTCCTTTGGACACGGCTTCAATGATACCGTCTTCCAATCGTTCCCAATGTGTATCCAACCCGTTTGTGACATCTAACTCAATGGCGGACGCCGAAGATGTCGAGGATATCTTTGATTCACCCACGGTTGAGGCCAGATCCCGAATTTCGACACGGATCGACTCCAAAAACTCGATCGCGGCAACCTGGGACCAACCATGCAATGCAACTGCGAAAGCGCATTGATTGAATCGAGCAAGAGGCCCAAGGCCACCGATTCGGTCTCGTAAGAAACTGGCTACCTCTCGGAGCATCAATTCGCTCGCCATCGCGCCATGTTCGTCGTCAAGTTGATCGAGGTTGTCCAATTGCAATAGCCCGATCCACGTGGGTGCATCGACTAGTGTTGCCCATTGCGTGGAAGCTTCGAGCAATTTCTCCAACTCTCGACGATTTGGAAGCTTGGTAACGGAGTCTATCGTTGAAGAAACCTGAAGCGGTTCAATCGCTTCGAGATGATCTCGAAGTCGATGGATAACCTCGGCATAGGATTCCGATGAAGCATGCTCTTGGGATAGCGATGCAACCGATTGGGATGATTGAAGATACAGCAGGCTCCGCAGCGCCAGGAGCGACTCCTCGCATGCGTGCAAAAGGTTGGATTCGACATTGGATTGCTCAGCAGTACCAACCTTAGCGGCATGCTTGGTAGCTGACGCTGGAATGGCGATCGATAGAATCAGCAAAACGGCTGTAATTTCAGCGGCTATGCAGAGGATCTCGATCATGTTGAGCGACTTTTTTGGTAACGGAAAACTCGACACGCCAACGCGCACCGAAAACCGTACCTTGTGCTAGCAATCCCAGACTCGCTCGGCCTGAAAAAGAAAGGGAAGACATCGCAGGACGCCTCCAGTGAGAATGGATTTAACGATTTTTCCGATTGTGCTTGACACGGGAGCGACCACAGCGATAGGTTGAAGCGTTCGCAATGGACGCCTTGTCAGTCAATCTTTCGGATGCTGTTGTCAAAGGATGCGAACCATGATCGATTCTGGGTTTCAAGACGTGCTTCGGCAAGCCCAAAAGATGCTTGCAGATAGCCCCCTACAGGAGCTTCACCGACTAGGGCTGGATCGCCAGGGAGATTCTGTGACTCTCTCGGGCCAACTCTCAAACTACTATCTCAAGCAGAAAGCGCAAGAGACGATTCGGCCGGCGACCCGAGGCGTCTATGTCCGCAATTTGATTCGAGTTGAATCTTCGTAAAAGGCTTCCACCTCAAACGGATTTTCACGATAAAAATCCTTGCCGGTGCACCAAAGCCATAAACTTGCAGCAAAGTATGCTGGGACGAAGAATACGCCCCACCGCTGGTATTGTCGAACGTGAACGAGCTCATGCTCATGCGTTCTTCGAACATCTTCTTCGGTTCTAGCCAAGATAGTATGCCCAAACGTCATCGCCGCGGCACCTCCTGAAATGGGCGCGAGTTGCAACATTCGTTTGAGCCATGGACCCCAACAAACGACAGTTCCGTTGTACCACGCGACTTTTCCACCTCCGATACACCCCAACATCCCGATAGCCAACCCCAATAGAGTCCATGGGAACGGCCATAGCCAACACCAAAGAAGTCTGAGTATTCGAAGAATCAAAACATCCCTCGCGGGCAACGCGGTGAAGGATTTTCTCTATTTGATTTCCAAGGGTTCTGGCGTAGCCGCGTTCGTCAGAACGTGGATGGAAACGCCAACTCTCCACATTCTGACGAATGAGGCTACATAAAATGCTTCAGAGCGTTGCCTCGCGGGGCTCTTCCCGCTTACGGAATGTTTCCCACTGCTGCTCGACGAGGGCCTTGAACTCGCTCCTGAAACGATCCGGAGAGAACCGCAGGGAATTTTCTCTACATGCTTTCGGAGTGATACTGTTCTGAACCGAATCAAAGCGGCCAACGGCTTCAGCCACCGCAGTGGGGGTCTGTTCGTGATAAAAAAGACCTGTAGGTGACTCATGGCTAAGGCCACGAATGGTTTCCAGAGCGCCACCTTTGGCGAAAGCAATAACGGGGGTTCCGCATGCTTGTGCTTCAAGGGGGGCAATGCCGAAATCTTCTTCTGCGGCAAAAATAAAAGCCTTGGCGCGTTGCATATAATCCCGCATTACTCCAAGGGGCTGATAGCCAAGCAATTTCACATTGGCTGTAGCCTTCTGTTTGATTTTTTGAAAATCGGGCCCTTCACCGATAACGATCAGCTGTTTGTCAGGCATCTGTTTAAAGGCTTCCACGATGATATCTATTTTCTTGTAAGGTACCATGCGGGATGCAGTCATATAGAAGTCTTCTTTTGCTTCCTGGAAATCAAATCCAGCAATATCAACGGGGGGATAAATAACCTCTGACTGCCTCCCGTAAACCTTCGAGATCCGTCGGGAAATAAAATGGGAGATAGCGATAAAGGCATCCACTCCGTTCGCGGTACGATGGTCCCAGATGCGTATCTTATGCAGCAACCATTTTGCCATTAAACCCTTCAGGCCCTTATCAAGCCCGGTCTCATTAAGGTATTGATGTTGAAGATCCCATGCATAGCGGATCGGTGAGTAGCACATACAGATATGCAACTGGTCTGGACCGGTGAGAACTCCCTTGGCTACAGCATGGTTGCTCGAAATGATCAGGTCGTAACTCGAGAGATTGTGCTGTTCAATTGCCAATGGGGTCAGGGGCAAAAGCTGGCGGTATTTCGTTCGGGCAAACGGTAATTTTTGGATAAAGGTAGTCTTGACCGGCTTCCCCTGAAGAAAAGAGCGTTCCTTCTCCGGTACAAAGTCAATCGTTGCGAAGATATCTGCTTGCGGGTACGTAAGCAGCATCTGTTCCAAAACACGCTCGGAACCCATATAGTTGGTCAGCCACTCGTGGACAATTGCAATTTTCATTGGGCAGGCACCGTTTTGATTCCAGCTAGTATTTCGTGAGCGGTTCTCTCCCACGTATGTCTTCGCATATGCTAATTTCCTCTATGGCGGGGGGCTTGTTGCAGTTCTCTATTCGTCAGCAGCAGCATCTTATCGGCAATGCCCTGAATATTGTAGGGATCGCAATAGAGAGTGGTACGCTGCGGACTTCATGCAGTGATGCCACATGTGAAACAATAAACAGTTTTCGATGGGATGACGGCAGGAGCTAGATTGAATCTATATTACTCACCTGTTGACTCGGATGCTTTCTCTTCGCAACTAAAATTCTTCAAAAATCGACGGTACTTCCTACGGATCTCGGTTCAATCCACGAATCTCCTAATGCTTTGTCGGAATTCTTGCGAATCGTCTGCGAGAAGCGGTACTTGAACTCGATCGCTTGTTTTCGAGTGCGAGTACGAGTACCATCGAAAACGATTGTGTGCGAGAGTGAATATTCGTCGAATCGACTACTCCCAGTGAACATTTCATGCCTAATAGTAACTGCTTTGCAACTGTTGAGAAATGGATTCAATCGCTCGAAGGATTGGTTCCATTAGAAGGATCTATCGACCATTCGAGTCAACGATCGTATGAGGCGTTGGTCGATTCGATTCCAGACTTAAAAGGACATTGGGTCGAAGCAGTTCTCGGTTTACGAATCGGCTCGATCGATCGTGCCCACGAGATCGTCCAGCACGGATCGACCTCGATGGATCGTTATCTCCACGGGGTTGTTCACCGTATCGAGGGTGATTTTTGGAATGCAAAATATTGGTTTCGGCAAGTCGGCGATCGTGAACTGCTTGCTCGAATTGGAATGGAAGTGATGTCGACGTTAGAAGCGAAAAGCGTTTTGGAATCGTCAAAATCAATGAAGCTTTTCGACGATCAAAATCGATTTGCGCCCGAGAATTTAGTCGACGCTCAAGCCGCAGTTTACGGGAAGTCGACCTCGCACGATCGCGTTTTGATCCAGCAGATTGCGCAAGCGGAATGGGAAGCGATTTGGGAGATCGTGAAATCGCAAAGCAGCCGTTAACAGGCTGGAGGCCGATGCCGCTTACCAATCGGCGAAGATACGATCGATAATACGGTTCAAGTTCATTCGCAAAGTCGACTGGGCGGCTGATTCCCGTTCGCGTTGAAGGACTGCTTGCCAACTACTGAAATCAAACACGGATGTCAACGGCGTCGATAGATCGGGAGCCGAGCTCGCTCGTGTGGCGGCAACCTTGGGAATAATCTGAAGCTGCGCACTTCTTAAGAGGCCGAAATCGCCGCGAGCATTATCGATCACCTGCAGCGTCCATTGCCCCTTCGCTGATCGCCCCCGAAACGCCGACAACGCCTGCTCGCCTCGATACGCGCCCGTGATTGTGGCCGCCGCCGTGATCGATGAAACACTCGCGTTCGCTTGGTCATCAATAACGAGCTGGAAGTTATCGCCGCTTCCACCACGACGTTGAATCAAATTCACGACGGTGCCATCGGGACTGAACAATCGAATGCTGAGATCGCCAACCCATGTATGGTTGACGTTGATCGCAACGTTGATGTCTTCGATGGCGATGTCGTCGGCAACATTGATGGGGATATTCGTCGTCGTGTTGCTACGCGATGTTGCGTCGGCAAGGAAGGCAACGCTCGCTGTGGAATAATTGCGTCGTTGCGGAGTTGGCGTCGGAGTGACGACAGGGGGCGGCGTCGTCGGGTTCGCTG
>JANPLJ010000519.1:0-8892 GCA_031426475.1 Pirellulaceae bacterium
ACAATGTTTTCAGCAGTGCGTCCCGAGTGCATTGTCACTTAGATAAACGGGGGTTGGGCCCGCAAAAAGCGCCTGTAACCGCAAGAGCCTAAAGCGTAAGCGAAGGACTGCTTGAATCGCTTGTTCGTCACAAATCATTGGCGTTTGCGATGCTTGCATTCGTTGCTAACTCGTCGCTAACGCTTCCGGCTCTTGTTGTCGCAGGACAACAGCATACTCGCTTGTCCAATTGACAAAGCACTAGTTCGACGGACTAGAAGTCCGTCGTACCTATTCCAAGCAACGCGTCATTGCTGCGGGCTTAGTTTTTTCAAGGCATTCTTGATTTCTTCCAGCTCTTTGTGAACACCGGAAAGCTCGCTTCGCAATTCGTCGATGTTCTTCTCATTTCGATCTTCCGAGGAAGCGCTGTCCTTTTGTGTACTTTGGGAAGCGTCCCTATTCGCCGCACCACGGCGCGCAGCATCGACAGCCTCTTTCACCGTGTCGCGAATCTTTTCTTGCAGCTTCGGATCGTTCAGTGGGTTCGCGCCCTCTTTTTGCCATTGCGGCATGATCCAAGCTTGACCGGAAAACGGATTGCCACCGGGCTGGAACAGCTCTGTATGCAATTCGGCGACGGCAGTTTGCTGCGGCTTGATCTCATAGACTGTCGAGGCATCGCCTCGCATCGCTTCAAGTTGAATCGAACGATTTTCCTCGCCGGCTTTTTGAACAGCCGCCACAATGTCATCGTGGGATCGGATTGGCTGCTTGTCGATGCTTATTAAGCGGTCACCTGGTTTCAAGCCAACATTCGCGGCAGGAGAATCCTCGAAGACCGTCTCGACCTCTAATCCCGGACGTGCATCATCTGCCGCATTTTGTTTACAGCCGATTCCAAGCCGATATGGCAGCTTTCCGGAGCCTCGCCAAGAAAAGCTGGCATGAGAACCAAGCTCATTCAATGTCTTGTCCACTCGCTTCAGAGCCTTGTCGACAACCTCCGATTCAATGCCACTTTCCTCCAACGCTTCACGGATCCCATGACGCAGCTTTTCTTTTTGGGCGGGTCCCATCGCATTCGATCCTGAAAACGCTTGAACCATTGCCGACGGCAGGTCTTGACTCAATCGATCAAATGGCAACCGAACTTCAAACCGACCGGACGGCACTTTGTTCTCCGAGTCGTCCTTCGGCTCATCGGATTTTGTTTGCGAGGTCTGTTTGCCAGAAGACCAACTGGCCTTTCCGCCATTTTTGAGTTGGTTCATTTGAGCTCGCAACGATTCCAAAGCTTTTTGCTGAAGTACCTCGGAGATACCACTGCTTTTGAGTTGCTTTTCGAGCTTTTCCACCGCCGACTTTACCGCGTCGGACTGATCACCAGCAACGCCAACGACGACGGTTACGTCTTCCTGGTTCGCTTCCGAATCAGGTTTACCATCTTTGTTACCGCTTTTAACACGAATCTCAACTTCAGCCTTCGTTGATCGCGTTTTCGATTCGGTTTTGCTTTTTTCTTCCTCCGCCCACACTGGCATGCTTGCCAAACCGACGATGCACGTGAGAACGGCCACTCGAATGCGCAAGCGATGGAATACGATTTTCATGATTTACCTTCCTTATGAAAGTTGTTATTTGAAACGCACTATTGTCCGATATTCCTAACGCGAACATGTTGCGTTGGAACAATCACCGCTCGTCCGTCGGGTAGTCGGCTTTCGATCATTTCTGGTTGCCAATCGAGCTCGTAGCCTCGACGCCGCAACTGGTCATTCCATTGCTGTATCTGCTGCAGTTGAGTCATCAGCATTTGATTGAACTGCTCTGGAGCAGCTTCGTACATCGGAACTTGGATGACATCGCCGCTTGCGTTCGGACTGACATCGCTTGCGAACTTCAACTGACCGACGGGTTTGAGCGAGGCGACGTCGGGTTTCGTTTGATCGATATTCGTTGGCTCCGCAGAAGCAATCGAGGAACCAACGTTGTTCAAGTCCGCTGGCAAACTGCTATCGAAACGACTTGCCAGCCAGTTTCCACCTGCAAAACCGACGCCGATCAACAAGCTCGCAGCAAGCGCCATGGGCAACCATCGATAAATCGTCCCATTGCTAGCTGCTGATTTTAAAAACTGCGAGTCGGCAGTGGCACTGGACGTCGATTGAGCTACAGGTGGAGCTGCTTGAGAAAGTGGCAGCGAGCTAAACTCTCGACGAAAGGCCTGTTCTTCAAGCAACGACAAGGCTACCAACCGCCAGCTCGACGGCTGTTTGTCAAGTTGCTCAAGCACGTCTCGCCTCTGTTCGTGATCGAGCTCCCCATCGAAAAGTCGCTGCAGTTTAATCTTGTCCATAGTTCTTACCGATCGCATCTCGAAGCGATTGTCGCGCTCTTAACAAACGATACTCGACTGTCTTAATCGTGGTTCCCAAATGCTCTGCAAGCTCACGGTATCCCCAGCCTTCGGTGTACTTCAGCATCAAAATCTGCCGGTCGCCGGCGTCGAGATATTCCATGGCTCGCGTTACTTGATTCGCCTGTTCTTTCTTTAACAACCATTCTCCTGGGGCTGTTTTTTCCAGCCCCGCGGACTCACCTCGTTCGTCGACAAAACCTTCCAAAAGCTTTCGTCGTCGTCCTAAATGGCGTTGGTAACTAATAACCTTTCGCACCGCGATTCGATATAACCACGGCGCCACTTTATCAGCCCTCTCCGGTCGATTGGACTGCTTCAACACCGCCAGAGAAACCTCCTGCAATACGTCATCGACCGCGGCAGGGTCTCGCAATCGCGATCGAACCACGGTCCCCAACCAGCCACGATGCTCCTCTAGCATTGCACTCCAATCGAGTGCCGCCGACGTGCATTCATCGCTAGTCGCGGGAACTGTAATGGTGGTCATGAGTCCTCTAATAGGATGATTGCTTACTCATATAAGTCGCCTCGGAGCAGCCACTCCCTGATAAACTGTTTGGATATTTTGGACCAAGTACCAAGTGACGAACGACCGGTAGAACGGAGCCCGTTTCGTAGCCAATGTCGTAAGACTTTGGAGGAAGCGCAGAAGACATAGCCTATCGAGCTTCGTCCAAATTCTGACGAATTCGGCTTCTCGGAAATCTAAATAGGATAAATCGCTAGTTTTTCTGGCGTTGTCGAACGTAGCTGGCCAGATCTGCTACGGTTTCCAGGTCCAAAACGTCGTCGTCCACGCGGATCGAAAACCGCTTTTCCAGCTCAAACGTCAGCTCTGCCATCCCCACGGAATCGATACCGATCACGGCTAGGCTGTCGCTAGTACGTGGGTTCCCCCCGACCGCTTTACGCAAATAATCGACAATTTCTTGTTCGATGACATCCATTGTCTGCGTATACCCTTTACGACTAAGCTACTTCGATTTGTACTGATACCGACGCATTGCGGCTACGGCTGCCGCTCCTCAAAATACACCTGGATTAATAGGAAGCATACCGACCGCCCTAGATTTCGACCAGCCAAGATGAACATCCGCCGCCCGAGCCCGAAATGGATTGTGCTAGTTTCCTGGCTCTTAGCTATCTTAATTGTTCCAGTCATCCCATTTCTCGCTTGCGGCTGGTTTCTCGAACCAAAAATTGAGCTGTGGCTGGACGCTTGTCGACAGTGGCCAGCTTTCGTCGCTTCACTCGGTGCCCTGGCTCTGATCGTGGACATTTTCCTGCCTGTTCCCAGCAGCTTTGTTTGCACGACACTTGGGCAAATCCTTGGGATTTTACCTGCTACGGTCGTTTGCACCGCGGGATTGCAGGTCGGATCGTGGCTTGGATGGAATGCAGGTCGTGCCTGGGGAAATCCTTGGATCGAGCGTTGCTGCGGCAAGGATACGCAAAAAATGGGCCACGAAGCCTTGGAGAAATGGGGCGGATGGGCAATTTCGTTAACTCGCCCGATCCCCCTGATCGCTGAAGCGGTCGTATTGTTGCTCGGAACTCACGAAGCCAATTTCTCACGCTGGTTTCCGATCCTTTTGCTCAGCAACCTCTCCATCGCACTGGCTTGGTGTAGCCTGGGATATTGGAGCCAGTCAGAACAGATGGTACTGTGGGCGAGCATCGTAAGCGTGGTTGTACCGACAACCGTACTTGTCGTGATCCGAATCATGCGCGGCGACCAATCTCCCAAGGGAACCAAATGACATGCTAAGAACGATCGCTGGAGTTCAAACCGATGTGGTGCTGGGGGACACGCTCGCAAACCGTAACAGGCTAGTGGATTGGCTGGCCGACCCACGCATTATCGATGCTGACTTGGTTGTGTTTCCGGAATGCGTCCTCTCTGGATACTGTTTTGAGAGTGTCGAAGAAGCCTGGCCGCATGCCGAGACGATTCCCGGTCCAACCACAGATGTGATCGAGTCACTGTGTCGTAACCAGAGGAGGAACGTCGCGTTCGGGATGCTTGAACAAGGCCCCCAAAACAAACTCTATAACAGTTGCGTTTTGATCGGACCAGCAGGACTCATCGCCGTCTATCGCAAGATTCATCTACCGTTTCTTGGAGTCGACCGATTTACCACTGCAGGCACTGAGCCGTATCAAGTCTACGACGCCAACGAAATGCGGGTGGGTCTTCACATTTGCTACGATGGGGTATTTCCCGAACCTGGCCGCGTGATGTCGCTCGATGGCGCCGATCTCTTGATCTTGCCTACCAATTGGCCGCCCGGTGCTGATACGTTTGCGAAGTATATTCCGAATGCAAGAGCTTTAGAAAACAACGTCTATTTTTTGTCTGTCAATCGCGTCGGTACCGAACGAGGCTTTCGATTTATCGGCCAAAGCCGTCTCTGCGATACGAATGGCAATACCGTCGCACAAGCCAGCGAACATGAAGAAACAATCATCATCGGTCAAATCGATTTGTCCAAGGCTCGAAATAAACGGCTCGTTCGCGTACCGGGCAAGCACATCATCGATCGATGGAATGACCGACATCCTGAGCTCTACCAGCGAATCGTAAAACCAAAAGAATCTTAGATTCAATAATTGTTTGCGGCTTGGGCGGCGAGTTCGGGAATGAATCGCCAGAGCGGTGGAACACGACGATCGGCCAGGGTGGTCAGCCAGGTTCGTTCTTCGGGCGGAATTCCTTGGTGCACCAATGACATCAGCTCGCGAATCATCAGTGGATGACTACCGTAATAGTTGTGACCAAGCAAACTAGTGTCAACCGGTGTCACATCGACTAGGTCGACACCGACGACGGTTGGTTGAGGAGAACTGGTCAATCCAAGTCGACGATGCCCGTGGAGCTGGACAGAAGCTAGCAGTGCACGATCATTGGCCGACGCGTAGAGTGTTGCTCGTTTTGCGACGGCATCGACCGCTTCAGCATAGCGATCGCGAAATTCATCGGCATCCATATCGGGCGCTGCCAAGATGACTTGGCTTAGCATCGGCTGCTGGTCTGGATAACGCAATCGGAGCAACTGCAAGGCCCCCACCAAAGCGCGATTCCCCATCGAATGAGCGATCACATGCAGCTGTTTTACGCCCGTTTTTCGATGCACATCCGTCAAGAATCTCTCGAGATGAGCGACGCTCCACTCGACGTTGGCTTCGTCGCGGCGATACCTCATCAACTGGCCGTTCGATGGCCACGAATAGAGAATCGGAGCTCCTTTAAATTCAATATCTTTCGAAAGCTGAGCTGTGCGTTGCAGCGCTTCATCGAATTCGACGTTGTAGCCATGGACGTAAACAAGTGCCGAGCGATCGGAGGTAGATGAGACACGATTCTTCAATTCCGAAAAGAACGCGTCGGTATCCAGCGTTTCGATTCGATGCACCATTACGTGACGGTCTTCACGTTCTTCAAACTCGAGTGAAAAAACCGAAGGTCGCTCTACGATTCCTTTATGGTGGTTGGGGGGGAGCGACACGTCGCTGGTCCCCAAATGCAATGGATAGTCGGTTGTTTCGAAACGACTAGTTCCGTACCAAGAACCGCCGTCTTTTGCCAACCGCACTAATTGGCCGACCTTGATGAACGACTGACCAACTACGACAAATGAAACAGCCACGCCTATGCATGCTGCGATGCCCCACGCCCATCGTCGCGTACCAGTAAAGCATCCCGCGATCAAAACACAAGTGATCAATCCGGCGAGAACGCCGGGGGCAATCGAGGTGATCCATAGATGAGGATTCGACGCACGGTACAACTGTCGGTCCGTAGCGTAATAGACCCTCACATGTTCAACTTGATTTGCATTCCTGCTGAGCTTAGCAAAGCGTTGGTCGAATGGTTGCAGAGGCGCCTGCGTTGATTTTTCAGCAATCTGAAAATTGGGTTGCGGCGCAGCCGATTCGGCGGCTGGCTTTTTCTTCGAGGGAAGTCGAATTTCGCGAGAGACGTCCGCGGCGGGCTCTTCGTCGGTCGGAAAAAAAGCCATCTCTTGATTTGAAGAAGCCATCGGCGCATTCGACTTCGCGCCAGACCGCACCATCATCGGAATCGAAGCAGCACCGCCAATGATCGCAGCCGTACCGACCACGATCGCTTGTACGGCGATTCTTCCCAATCGCTGATTGCGTCTGAACATGGATCCATTCCCTCATTGGCACTCAGCATGGCTGCTGCTTCAGCCAAAACTGCAAACGTCGCACGGATTTTGGTCGCATCCGCCACGCTGCCATTTACCGCCGAACGCCTCAGGAAAAGATATCGGTTATCCGGGTTGCGCAATCGAGACAAAATCGAGGGCTAACCGACTTGAAGTGTTAATTCAAGATTTCGCAGCGCTTCTCGCACTGCGATGGACCCCATACCATGCGGCACCGCTTCGTTATTGGCGATCCATTCCTCGACCTTCTTTTGCGCGGAAATCACCGTCGAGTGCTGACGATTCCCAAAGAATTGGCCGATTTCCGCATATGCAGCTCGAGTATGCTTGCGAGCTAAAAACATTGCGAGCATTCTCGGCCCGCTGACATACTTCGTTTTGCCCTTGGTTTGCAAGCATTTGGGGTCAAGACGAAAATTATCGCAAACGGCTTTCTCGATGTCCGATAATCGAATCACCGGTTGGCAAGATCGAATCAAGTCGAGACTCGCAGCCAACGCTTCATCATGCGTCAGAGTTCGATTTAGCTTTCGTTGCTCTGTAAGCAAACGAAACACGATGCCATGCATAGCCCGCCCGTCACCGCCGGCCGACTCGGAAAGGGCCTGCACAGTTCCTGGATTCAACGAGATCTGATGCTTGTCCAGAAGCCTCGTCAGCAATAGTCGACGCGTTTCGGCATCCAGCGGTTCGATCCCACACGACATGCCGCCTGCAATCCGTGCGTGAAGGTCACTGCCCAAACCAGTCAACTCGTTAAGCGAACGATCAGCCACCAATACGACCTGACGACGATCCCTCAACAAGTTATCGATCGTGTTTCGCAATTCCGCAAGTGTTGCTTGTTTCCCCAAGCAAAACTGAAGGTCATCCAAGACAAAGGCGTCGACGTCCCGGTACTTGCGTCGAAAACTTGCAAAGCCGGCTCCACGCGCGGATTCGGCAAAGTCAATCGTGAACGTTTCTCCAGTCATCACAACCGTACGTCGTAGACTGCAACGACGACGGAGCTGTTGACCGATCGCTCGAGCCAAATGCGACTTACCCGATCCACTAGGACCGTGGATCATCAACGGGCTAATCGTACCCGGCCTTTCGAAAATCATCTCAGCAGCCGTTGTCGCCAGACGCGATGAGCTTCCCATAACCAAATCATTCCATAAGTCTGGCTCGTGGACTGGATTTGAAAGCGTCGACCTCACTCCGACTTCCGATCGATTCACGCCATCGCGAACAACGCTCAAGGCTGGCGTGCGAATCGTTTCGGAAGAAGTAGCAGGATTCATAGAGACTCTAGCGGACGATCGGGGCGCTTCGGCAGAAACGGGACTCGGTGTAGCTTCGACAAGCGACGAATGGTGAAGCAATCGAATCTTGCAGTTTTCATTGCTCCACTCGGCGAGTACCGATTGTAGATCATCCCAACAAAAGCTACGAACGCAATCGACAAGAAAGGGGCTTTCCAATCCGATTGAGAGCTCATTATGTTCGAAAGCCCATCGGGCTGCACGCCCAAACCACAAATCGAGACGTTCTTGCCCAATTCGCTGGGAGAGCAAGTCCCGTATGAGTCGCCCATCATGCAGGGACGAATCTATGCAGCCTTGCGTGGATTTCTCTCTTGTCGAGACGGCTTGAACCATAGATTGATCGCTTTCCTCACCTTGCGACACGATGTTTACTGTACTGAACACACCGTAGATTCCTGTTCACCAGCGGGAACCATCCCACTGCCACCAACTTCGAATGGCGGAGCGGCGATTGTAGGTTTGCTAGCTCTCGCGTCAAACTTCGCTCGCCAAATACGCCCTCCCGACCGGTGGAAATCGCGTTCGAATGATCACTTCCTTCCCATCAAACACTAGCTTCCGATGTTATCCGAGGATTTTCGTAAAACGCCTAATGCACTTTTCAAGCGACTGTGGAAAACTTGTCGAATCGTGAAGGGCCAATCGGCTCCAAATTCATCGAAAATTCATAAACCGTTGGCCGAGAAACGTTTGCGACATTTCAGCTGCGAAAAGCAAGAAACCATGCCTCCAATTGACGTATTCGTTGAAAGCCGTATGCACGATAAAGTCGAATTGCAAAGGAATTCCGACAGTCGACGGCCAAGGTCAATCTTTTCGCTTTTAGTTCGTGTGCCCTTACCAGCGCTCGACAAAGCGTCTCGTTTCCGAACCCTCGACCTCGATGGCTCGGGACGACTCCCATGTAACTTAGCTCCCAAAATCCTCCACCGGAATCGCTCAACATAAACGCGGAAACAATCCTACGCCGCCCCCCCATTCCGGTTGAATT
>JANPLJ010000520.1:0-1079 GCA_031426475.1 Pirellulaceae bacterium
GCTACGTTCGCCAGAACGTGGAAATCCTTTTGAAGCACCACGCTCTGGCGAGCGTAGCTACCTGTTTAGAAACAAAGCCTCGTTCGACGCTCCTCAATTTAGTTCGTTGACGCCCCTCAGCTTGTCTGGAATGGCGTGGACTTAAGGAATTCACTTGTAAGCGGAACGGCGCGAGCCGTCCGGTTCCTCCGAGTTTTGTCGCACTTCACCGGACGGCTTGCGCCGTTCCGCTACTTAAGTCGACGCCATTGCAGCTTGTCTGAGTGGTGAAGCGTTTGGCAACCAGAATCTATAAGCTGCCCCGAACTTCCCCAACTCCCTCAAACTGCTGCCTACGGCAGCAGTTTGAGGACGAATCCTCGATCCGAATTGCGACGAATCTTCATTCTCTTTTGCATGAGCTCAGATGCCATTCTTTTTATCGTACTTTGCCTTTGTGGACCAATGTTCTACACTGTAAAATTCGCGAGTTCAGAGCGGGCCAGTTTTCTAGTTCATACCGGACTTCGTTCGGTCCCTTGGTTGCCTCGCATATTCTTTATGCCCAAAAAATCACGTTCTGGGAGAGACAAACGGCGGGCTCCATCCGTGTCGACCATGCCGTGGCTGTCGCAGCCGTGGCTTGCTCGCACAGCGATCATTGTCGCTGGCATCATTGTCTATGCAAATAGTTTTTGTGGCGAGTTTTTGTTTGATGATTACCCTGGCATTGTCGACAACCCGACCATTCGCCAGTTGTTGCCGTTGACCGAGATGTTATCACCACCCGGGGGCGGAAATCCGCTCCAAGGTCGCCCGCTGGCAAACGTGTCACTGGCTTTGAATTTTGCGATCGGCGGGCCGACGGGATTGCGTGTCGAAGGTTATCACGGGTTTAACTTGGCGGTACATTTGTTGGTGGCTTTGACGTTGTTTGGCTTGATGCGACGTACCTTGATGCTTCCCAAGCTAAAGGATTCATTCGGGGCATCTGCGAATACGTTAGCCTTGGTGACAGCCTTGTTGTGGGCCGTGCATCCGCTCGCCACCGAAGCAGTGACGTATGTCATCCAAAGGACTGAATCACTGATGGCATTAGC
>JANPLJ010000521.1:0-5376 GCA_031426475.1 Pirellulaceae bacterium
AAGGAGGCGAACGTGGTGGCGTTGGGAGAAAAGTGTCGAATGATTTGGACTAGTTCGCTTGGATTGAGGTAAATAAGAGCGTGGCTGAAAAGAAACCGAAGTTCTACGTTGTATGGCAAGGTCGCGAGCCTGGTGTCTATACTTCTTGGGATGCGTGCCAATCTCAAATTAGCGGCTTCTCGGGGGCTAAGTACAAATCGTTTGATACGATGGCAAAAGCCAATGCGGCCTATCAAGAAGATGCTGATCAGCATTGGGGCAAAGGTGGCGACGGGCTGAAGAAAACAATGACACCGACTGTCGACTTTGAAGAGTTGGCGGAGTTAGGTGTCGACATGACAGCTTGGTGCGTCGACGCGGCCTGCAAGGGGAACCCGGGCCAACTCGAATATCAAGGGGTAGAACTTTCGTCGGGAATCAACTTGTTCAGAATGGGTCCCTATCCTGAAGGAACGGTCAACATCGGAGAGTTTCTGGCAATCGTTCACGCCTTGGCACTCTTGCACGAGAAACAACCCAACACTCCCGTATATTCGGATTCGCGGATCGGTATCAGTTGGGTAAAGCAAGGTAAGTGCAAGACAAAGTTGCCCCCGTCGAACGAAAGTCGCCGACTTTTTAGTCTTGTTGCTCGCGCCGAAAAATGGCTAGCCGACCACCGCTGGACCAACCCGATCCTAAAATGGGAAACCAGTCGCTGGGGCGAAATCCCAGCCGACTTCGGCAGGAAATAGCTAAAAGGCTAGCATTCCGCGCGTTCCGACAAATTTGCATTCTTTAAAAATTCTAATCGATTTCGATGAATTCAAGCGTAGCGATAGCGTCGATGATTTGCTAATAACGTTTCTCACGGCTACCGGTATCGAATAACGCAATAAGGGCTCGCAAGAGCGATCAAATGGCTATGGAAAGCCTCGTCCGATCAACGCTGTTCGCTCGTCGCATTCGCACGCGTCAAGTATGCGCAGCCTTGCTAGCATTGGCGACTTTGTTCACTGAAGTTGTGAATGGACAATACGCGCCTCCTCCTGGATATCCTCAACAAGCTGGCGTGATGCCGGTTCCAGGATCGTCCGGACAGCCCAATCTATCGAGCGGCACAGGTGGTTGGTCAACCAGCGGTCCCGATGCACGGATGGCAGCGACGACAACGGTTTCAGGTACTAGTAATTCGACCAGCTCCAGTTCGAGTGCCGATAGCGCTGCCGAAGGCCGAATCCCCATGCGAAATCTGCTTCAGATTTTCCATGACGGTGGTCTACTTATGTATCCGATCGCTTTATGTTCGTTCGTCATGATGGTCTTCTTTTTTGAGCGACTCATTATTTTAAGACCTGGCCGCGTCATTCCACGACCCTTCGTGAAACGACTCATCGAACAACTCGAGCAGCAACAGATTGACCGCGACGAAGCGATCGAACTCTGTTCGCGCAATCCAAGCCCTATCGCCCAGATATTCGCCGCCGCCTTGAAACGCTATGGTCGACCGGCCGTCGAAGTTGAACAAGTCGTCCTGGACGCTGGCGAACGCGTCAACAACCAGCTTCGCAAATACATGCGACTGTTCAGCGCTATCAGCAACGTAAGCCCACTTCTCGGACTGCTCGGAACGGTGCTCGGCATGATCGAAGCGTTCAATTCGATCGCTGGATCGAACGCGATTGGCAAGCCCGAGGTACTGGCAGGCGGTATATCGCAAGCATTGTTGACGACCGCTGCAGGGCTGTTGGTCGCCATTCCAGCGTATCTCGCGTACATGTATTTTTTGGGCCGTACCGATCGCCTAGTCATCGAGATGGACAGCTATGCACAGCAAGTCATCGATGCCATCAGCAGCGAAGGATTGCAAGAAAACGACACTAGCCGTACAAGAAGCCGCGCCCGACGCGCCGCATAGCGAGTCCAATGCCACTCAAACTAAACCCCGACGAACTTCCCACGATCAACTTGACCAGTATGATCGATGTGGTATTCCTATTGTTGATCTTCTTTATGGTCGGTACTCGATTCAGCGATTCCGAGAGCAGCATGTCGGTCGACTTGCCGCGTGTATCGTCGTCGAATTCGCAAGCCAGACCTCCGCAATCGAAAATCGTTAATGTTTATCGCGACGGTGCGATCGAGCTGGACAACCGCAAGATGAGTTTGGCCGAAGTGACTAGGACACTCAACAGTATCGTTCGAACGAACTCGCAAGTCGATGTTATCCTTCGCGCCGACGCGCAGCTTTCCTGGCAAAAGGTAAACGAGGTAATGACTGCGGTTCGCAATTCGGGCGCCCGTATTGCAGTCAATACTGCCGGTGGTCCGTCTCAGTTGTCTCGCTAGTGGGGGCGAGTCCGCATGGTTGAACGATGGATGATGATCAGCCAAGACATGTTCCTTTTGGCCAAGATCAGTACTTCAGGTCGTATCGCCGCGATTTCTTTAGGGGTCGTAGCGGCCTTGATTGCGGTCGTTCTCTACATCGCGTCGCGATCGAAATGGGGACAGAACAAGCCACTTAGCAAATGCATTACGCTTGCCGTGTTGGCACACGTTTGGCTTTTGATGTATGCCTACGGAACGCGAGTTCAACGACCAGGGCACGGACCCGGCAACGGAACCCACGCAGCCAGCGAATTGGCGATCGTCGAGTTCGGTATGGAACCGAACATGGCCACCGAGCTCCAAGCGCCGACGACACTTGAGCCGATTTCGGAGCCACCGCCGCTTGCTGAAATGCCGCCCGAAACAACGGCGCCCTCCGAGCTTCCTGAACCGGCGCAGGTAGCCTCGTCGGTTCCCGAACCGCTTCCTACGACGACAGAGCCAAACAATCAGCCGACGGGAATCGAGGCGCCGATTTCCAATTTCCCCAGTGCGATCGAAATGCAGCAAGGGATCGACGACACCAATACATCTCGAACCGTACCTTCGCAACTTGCAAGTGGCCAATCAAATGGGCCAGTGCGCACAGTCGGCCGAACGGCGATATCGCTTCCCACGCATCGCCGCGTTGCGGATCAGCAACTGGTTCCCGAAGCTTACCAACTACGTTTTTCAGAGTCGCGATCGCAGATGGCGAGCCAACTTGGTGGCGACGCAACGACGGAAGCAGCGGTCGAAGCTGCGCTGAAATGGCTGGCGTCGATTCAAGAGTCCGATGGATCATGGAATGCTGCAAGGTATGGAGCGGGTAGAGAGACGCGAACACTAGAAAAGGATCGACAAGGGACTGGTTCCAAGTCAGATACCGGGATGACTGCGTTGGCATTGTTGTCGTTCCTAGGAGCTGGCTATACGCACGAACGAGGTCCATATACCCAGGTCGTTGCCAAAGGACTCGGATACTTGTTGGGAGAACAGATGACCTCCGGGGATCTGGCGGGACGTAAGCAAATCGGCTCGGGAACCGACGTGCTTTATGCACGAATGTATTGCCATGGAATGGCAACACTCGCGCTCGCCGAAGCGTCTGCAATGACCGGCGAGCCGCAGTTGTCGAATGCCATTCAACGCGCCGCCGCTCACACATTGAATGCGCAGAATCCACAGTCCGGTGGCTGGCGCTATCATATCCACATCACAGGCGACCCCGGTGATCTCAGCCAATTTGGATGGCAAGCAATGGCCCTTCGTAGCTGCGAAAATGCCGGTCTAACGTTGCCGGCCGGAACGCACTCACTCTTGGCCAAGTTTCTCAATAGTGTCTCGTCAGGTAACTACGGCGGACTGGCGACCTATCGTCCTGGTCCCGGACAGAAGCCCACCACCGCGATGACGGCTGAGGCGCTTGCGATGCGGACTTTGTTGAATCAACCGCTAAGCACCGCAGGACAGCAGGAAGCCAACCAATTTTTGCTTCAACACTTGCCTGGACGCAGCGAAGAGAATTTTTACTATTGGTACTATGCGACGTTGGGACTGTTTCAGCAACAAGACGAAACTTGGCGTGTTTGGAACGACGCAATGAAAGCCCATCTCACGAGCACGCAAGTCGTCAGCGGCCCCGCCGCCGGTTCGTGGGATCCACGCTGCATCTGGGCTGGCTACGGAGGACGAATCTACAGTACGACCATGGCATGCCTCTGCTTGGAAGTCTATTATCGATACTTGCCCATCTACCAAAACAGCCGAGTGGCCAACCAACCCAACTCAGGCTGGCGCTGATCGATACAGAAAATATGGACTCGTTCGACTGTCGCAGGGCGAAACGAGAGGACGAGGCTCCTGCCGAGTCGAACGTCGCGAATCGCATGAAATCCGAACGTGGCTCCGCAGGAGCGTCGCACTCCCGTTTGATTTGCAATTGTAAATGCCTGGAAAAGCGGGAGATCGAGGCTCCTGCCGAGAAGCACGTTTGAACTCTGGGCTATCGTCGGAAAATGTGTCCAAATTCTGACGAATTCGGCTACTTCTTCTTCAATTCACCGCAATCTCGGATCGTGATCGTGGTACGCGTCGCTCCGCCGCGGCTGCCGTTGCTTTCGACTCGCTTGACGACTTCCATACCTTCGAGGACCTTGCCGAAGACCACATGCTTGCCATCGAGCCAATCCGTCGGGACGGTTGTGATAAAGAATTGAGAACCATTCGTATTGGGGCCGGCGTTAGCCATGCTTAACAATCCAGGAATATCGTGTTGGAACTTGAAGTTTTCGTCGGCAAACTTCTCGCCGTAAATGCTCTCGCCGCCGGTTCCGTTCGCATCGGTGAAATCTCCGCCTTGCAGCATGAACTGAGGAATCACACGATGGAAAATGCTCCCTTTGAAATGCAAAGGCTTTCCCTTTTTGCCAATCCCCTTCTCGCCAGTGCACAAACAGCGAAAATTCTCAACTGTCTTTGGAACATCATCGCCAAACAATCCGATGACGATCCTTCCAGCATCTTCGTCTCCAATGGAAACATCAAAATAGACCTGTGTCGTGACCTTCCCGTTGCTTGGCGATTCAGCAAAAACGACAGCAGCAGAAGCAAAAAGAAAGCCACTCAGGAACAACGAACGCAACATTCTCGGTCTCCAATTTTTCGAAACAAAACATGAATTTTCGGTATGGTTAGCTAGCCGACAACGGAAGCTTCCCGTGAAAAGCATTATAAAGCTAGATCGGTTTCATTGAAGGCTAGCAAAACGCAGTAAAAACGAGACTTCGTAGCCACGCTCGCCAAAAGCGTAGACGCTCGAAGCTTCTAAATCCTCGTAAAATCGATAGTCCAAAGCACTTCTTCCACAGGCATTTTATTGGTATCAACGTAAGTGACCTACTTTCCATGGTTATTCCGGAATTTTAGTGGATGTTCGGTAACGTTGATTCCCGACCGACGGGGACAAGCCCCCATCGCCTATGGAGGCTGTCTTGCTTACGAGGCTACCGTAGGCCGGAACAAGCA
>JANPLJ010000522.1:0-3914 GCA_031426475.1 Pirellulaceae bacterium
CGATCGCTATGTCGCCGAAGCCTTCGTGGTAGCTCAAGGTCAGCCGGTTCTCATCGATCGCTTCCTCGAAGATGCAACGGAAGTAGACGTCGATTCGATATCCGATGGCAACGACGTTGTGATTATGGGCATCATGGAGCATATCGAAGAAGCCGGCGTTCACTCGGGGGATTCCGCATGCGTCATGCCCCCGTTTTCACTGTCCGCAAGCGTGCTCGAAGAGATTCGCGCGTCGACACGAGCCATGGCGAAACGGTTGAACGTGATCGGGCTCATGAACGTTCAATTCGCGGTGAAAGAAGAAGAAGGTCAATCGGTCGTTTATGTCTTGGAAGTGAATCCGCGCGCCAGCCGAACCGTTCCGTTTGTCGCCAAAGCCACGGGGGTACCGGTCGCTAACCTCGCTGCCAAAGTCATGGCCGGTATGACGCTTAAGGAACTCGGCGTTGTAAGCGAGCCAATTCCAAAACATATTTCGGTAAAGGAAAGCGTCTTTCCATTTCGAAAATTTGCTGGTGTGGACATCGTGCTTGGCCCCGAAATGCGTTCGACGGGAGAGGTCATGGGGATCAGCGAACATTTCCCCATCGCTTTCGCAAAAAGCCAAATCGCGGCCGGCGTTTTTCTTCCAAAAGAGGGAAACGTCTTTATCAGCGTTTCCAATCGCCATCGAGGACCGATCCCCAGTATCGCGCGACGGCTTCATGAAATGGGCTACCGTCTGTCGGCGACGAGCGGTACCGCAGCGGAAATTGCCAAGGCAGGCATTCCGGTTACCCGAGTCAAGAAACTTGCCGAAGGCAACCCAAATCTGATCGACTACCTGAAGAACGATGATGTGTCGTTGATCATCAATACTCCAAGCGGCAAAGGGGCCAGAACGGACGAAGGACGCATCCGTGCAGCCGCCGTGCAGTTCGGAGTCCCTTGTATCACCACGGTCGCAGCTGCAGAAGCCGCGGTCCAGGCAATGGACGCAATGCGACACGAACCGATGACCGTGATGTCGCTTCAGGAGCGATTTTCAAAGAGCTAGTGCTTCGTCCAACTTTAAATTTAGGCTTTGTTTCCAAAGATCGAATTTGAGGTAGCTACGTTCGCCAGAACGTGGAAATCGCTTCGAAGTACCACGCTCTGGCGAGCGTAGCTACCTGTTTAGAAACAAAGCCTAGGGTTCCAATTTGTAGCCGATGTCGTCAGACTTCGGAGGAAGCGCAGTAGAGATCGCCTTTCGAGCTGCGTCCGAATTCTGACGAATTCGGCTACCCACCCTAAAATCGAAAATTCTAGCCTGAGAAGTGTTTCTTTTTTTGTACGGACTGCACGCCTGCAAGGCACTAATATACCTGGACAGTCGGAATTTCGCTGATCGCCGGTGAGTGGACGCTCGGCAGGAGCCTGGGAACCAGATGCCCGCAATGAGCGAGAAGTGTCGGAATTCCTGGTACATCTCTCCTGGTTCATTTTTTGGTTAGGTATCGTGCGATGCGATTGACACTTCGAACTCTTCTGGCGTATCTCGACAAAGTCTTGGACCCCAACGATACGAAAGATCTTCAGGAAAAAGTCGCCCAAGGGAGGCTTGCTCGTGGGATGGTTGATAGGATTCAATCGGTTGTTAAGCGTCCAAAGTTGGCTGCGCCGAAAGTCGATGCGCGTGGTTCGGCTGGAGACGCAAATATTGTCGCCGAGTATCTAGACAATACGCTGCCTGTTCAGCACGTAGCCGATTTTGAACAAATGTGTCTCGCCGAAGATGCGAGACTGGCGGAAATCGCAAGCTGTCACCAGATCCTGACGATTGTGCTCGCCAAGCCTGCAGTTGTATCTGCCCCGCTCCGAGACCGTATCCGGCGACTTGGCGACATGGGAGATGCGAAACCGGAGCCGACGGAAGGAAATCCGAAACGTGGCTCTGACGTGCTTGAATCGCTCCGAGATTCTGTCGTGGAGCGAAATGGAAAGCGGTTTCGCATCGATTCGGCACATCGGAATTCGGATTCCACTACCGACGAAGTTCGCCCGTCGCCACAACGTCCCATCGCAACGGCAGGTCTTGAACTAGACGATCAGCTCATCAACCATGTTCCAGAATACTTGAAGAGCGGCAAATCGGGTGAATGGACAAATGCATTGTCGATTATTGGACTGTTGGCAGCCCTTTGCGTGGTCCTTTGGCTGTCGTTTGGCTCTCTCGACGATATTCGGAGTTTGTTACACAAAAACACCGATATCGTTCAGAACCCGAGCGTTCCCGTGACGGAATCGAATACTACGGATGATGCCCATGTCATTTCTACCGAAGCAGAACCGCCCGTGCCCGCGATTGCGTCCGGCATTCCGGTGGATCCGCCAAAAATCTTTGAAGTAAGCTCCGCGCCGCCAGGTGCACCACTGGAGCCTAGCGGTGAAGTTGAAGCGACCGTCCAAGATCAGAATGAAAAAAACGAAGCGGCTATGAAGATGCCTTCGGCGGAACAGCCGACATCGGATCCGATCGCATCGCCTTTGATCGAACCATCCGACGTCCGAAACATTCAATGGCAGCCAGAGACCAAAGAATCGAAAGCTGGCATCGTTTTTGCGAAACGCGATTCATCGAATGAAGTGCCATCGATTCGTAGACTTGCCAACGGCGATACGCTTTCTCCCAACGAACAGCTCATTGTTCCGCCTGCTTTCCGAACGGAATTCCTCATCGCTCCTGGCATCCGCTGGGTCGTTGCGGATGAAACGGTACTCATGCCCTTGTCAACAGAAGAGAGCGATTCGGCGGCAGTCGAACTTCGGCTCGGCCGCGCTCTAGTCCACGCAACTCCCGACTGCAAAAACATTCTGATGCACACTCCAGTGCATCCGATTGTAATACAGATGAAAGATCCATCCTGCATTGTCGCTGTCGAACTCCGACACATGCGAATGATTGGAAAAACGGTCGAGCAGGCGATCGAGAGCCTTGCGACTGGTCCGATTGGTATGATGCGTCCTGTTCTAAGTATCGTCTGTGTTGCTGGCGAAGCGTCCGTTTCGACACCGAATGAAGAACCGATACCGCTGGAAGTCGGACAAGGAACGGAATGGAGTATGGAGACGCCTGCGCGAGCCATTGTGATCAAGGACATTCCGTGGTGGTACCGTAACGACGTTCAGCGTCCGATCGATGCCGAGGCGGCCCAAGATCTAGTAGTGCGATTATCGAATGAGACAGATAACGCCGATAAAGACGCGAAATCAGCTATTGACTTGCTTCATGCATCGCTAGGAGGTCGTCGAAATGAGACGGCTGCGTTGGCCATCCGTGCGCTGTCTCTGTTAGGTGAATATTCGAAAGCCTTCGGATCGGATGGTACGCTCTCGAGCTCTGCGTCGCGTCCTCATCGCAGCGTAATCCTCGAATCGTTCTATCAATCTCTGGGCGCGAATCCTTCGTATCTAACTTCTCTCAAGGAGACCATTGAGAAAACGGATTTGCCACGCGCACCGCGTCTTCTTGGCTTACTGGGCCTTCCCGATGATCCACAATTGGCCGACGGAGCCGATCGCAGCTTGGTAGAGTCTCTGAGTAGCCCGTTTATCGATGAACGCGTATTGGGGATTTACCAGCTCACCGCAATTCTTGGCAAAGACCACGGTTTCCAAAGCGACCGGCCAACGGTGGATAGTGTCCAGCAATGGAAACGACTCTTGAATTCCGCCAAGATTCGCTGGCCTAAATAACTGCTTGATTGTCGCCTTTGGCTCCGCGAAAGGAAGCTTTTGCGGAGCAAAAGCCGACATTTCCTTTCGCGGAGCGAAAGGCGACAATCATGAGTTCGCGGCATAGTAGCGAAAGCCTTGGCGACTTTCGTTTCGGACCTAATCGATCGATTTAGGAGGAACGCCGAGGCTTTTACCGCCGTCGATCGCGATGGCAG
>JANPLJ010000523.1:0-5956 GCA_031426475.1 Pirellulaceae bacterium
GATACGACTTTTGTTCTGTAGTTGTCGAAGAAAATATGACGTTGTTCCCCCCTCTCCCCAGTCTTCTGGGGAGAGGGGGACGGGGGGTGAGGGGCCGAATCGCTTGGAAACACTGCCCCTCATCCCCAGCCCTTCTCCCCGAAGACGGGGAGAAGGGAGCGACTAGATTGCTCTAGATTCATTGACAGGCGATGGATGCTAAACTTTTTCGATCGAGGGGGCGAGCTCTCCTTTACGATGTGGACCCACAGGTGCTGCGAGAGCTAGGCGATGCGTCTATAACTCATGACAGATAGTTTCGGGTTCTTCGCTTACGCTTCAGGCTCTTGTTTCTACGACTCAGTCATATGATTGAATCGAAATAACTCGAGCATTAACGATCAAGGATTTCGAACCCTGCGGACGAGTTCATGTACCTTTTCGATAACGCGTTCTTCGACGGATTCGTCGAAGGGGCCTGGGAAGGTTGTGTAGAGCATGGCACCGCCGCCTTCGTAGCCTCCTTCTTTCAAGACCCGTCGACTGGGTAGATAGCCGAAAACGTAGTTGGAGTATCCGGCGATCCAGATCGTCGATTCAGGGGACGTTTGCAGCTCTCGCTTGAGACGAAGCGCGTAGTCGACGACGACTTCGCCACAGATCGCTACCAACGTAAAGTCTTTGCCGAGCTGTATCGCTTGAACTGGAAACGTATCGTAAGCGACTGGGATCGAGCCGAAACGCTCGAGCTGCTCAGCCATCGCTTCGGCGTGGTATCGCTCGAAACGATTTGACGACTTGAGCCGCGCTGCGACATCGTCTGCGGTCGGCGGAGGTGCAAATCGCAACTCGACATTCTCCAACGAACAGCGCAATGGCCCCGAGACCTCGCGAGATGCTTTCGTTTCCAACGCTGTCTCCACGCCGTTGGCGAGCGCCCGGCCATGCTGTTGCGCTAGTTCCAGTGTTCGCCGCGGATAAGGATTTTGATCAGCCGAGCATCCGTTCATGAACATGGCAACCGCTCCATCATGAGCCGACTCGATATACTCTTGTGCAAAACCCGCGTAGTCGCCGCATAGCTGGTTGAAAGATAAGGTGGTGTTGTGACACGCGTAGCCGAAAACGATGGCAAGTAGCTTTCCATTCCCATCCTCCATTCGCAACACCGGCACATCGTGGTCGACGGGGCCATCTGGGTTGGGGCTATTCGCAAAACTGCTTCCGGCTGGCATGCGTCGATTCATCGCAAACCCGGCTCGAGCATGCGAGTAATACAGCTTGGCGGGTTCCAAGCGGGCGAGCGTCGTCTTGATCAAGTCGCCGATCTTCTTGGCCGTCTCGCGAACATATTGGTTGGAAGTCGCGGCATATTGGGGATCGATGCCAAATCGAACCAAACGGTCTCCTCGCAACTCTGGACCACAATGGGTATGCGAAGCGTTGAGCAGCAAGTTCTCGGCCGAAATATCTTGCTCAGATGCGAGCCGTTCTACCTCGGATCGCAGTTCTGGAGTGACGCCAATCAAATCTAAAGTGACTACGACCAATCGCGAGTGCGTCGCATCTTCGAGTATCAAGACCTTGGCATGAAGATCATGAATCTTTCCTTCGGACGGCTTGTCGCGACTGGCATACCCCGCCATCCAAACAGGTTGTTCAGGCGTAATCGAGACGCTTCCAGCCGCTCCACGCCACACTTCGCTTTCGGTTGCGAGCGAGGTTGATGTCACCAAACAGGATCGCAACAAAACGAGTACGATCACGACATATGACAGCTGAGAAATAACGAGAGTGCATCGATGCAGTCGTTTTCTGGTAGCCAAACTTTGTTTCCTGCCAGACAAGCGGGCAGGAGAGCGGTCGAAGTTGATTCGCATGGTATCAATAGGCATCCATGTATTAAAAGTGTTTTTGTTCACAAGCTGAATGCCATTGTATACCCTAGAAGTTTGGTTGATGCCATTCGCTGCGGTTGGAACGTCAGGTTAAAAAGCCTGACCTACGAAGGGGCACCGACAGCATTTTTCTCTTTTGCCAATCATCGGTTAGGAGATCGCTGGTTTCCGAAAAGGATGCGAAGACGGAATCGTAGAGATTCGGCGGCCGACTGGCAGGGGCCGCAAAGTATCGGATTACTTCGCTACTTTGATTTTGTCGAACGATGCTCGTGTCCGTCGCGTTGACCCGTCCGTCTTTGTTGAGATCATAGATACTAGAAATCCCAACCGAATCACTCGCGATCGATTGATTCTGTCGCACGACGGAAGTGTCCGTAGCGTTCACGCGAACCGTGATTGGAGTGCCAATGTTTCCAATCCCGAGGTCACCGAATGCATGACCAAAATAGAAGACATCGCTGGTTGCTAAACCCGTATTGGCATTCGCAAAAACGGTCACTCGCAACCACGTATCTCGAATCGCTAGATCTGGGAAATCAAGTTTGACTCGAGTTGAACCAGAAACGCCCCCTCCTGTGAAAACGGAAACTGCGGGCGATTGCGCGAACGCCACGAAGCCAGCGGCTGCGATCCCATTCCATGTTGCGAAAGCAAAGTCGCTTGCAGATACTCCGCCTACCGTGCCACCCAAATCGACGATCAAGCCATTGAGACCTCGAGAATAATTCGAGTAGTTCGACGTCGACGTCAACTGCCCGGGAAGCAATGCTTGCTTGAGCGGATCGATCGATCCCGTCGGATTGCCGCTGCCGTTACCGAAAACGGTACTGGTCGATCGATTATAAAAAATTTGTCGATTGACAACGCCATTGGCGACCAGCGAAACACGATAGTCTTCGATCTCGCCGTCCGGTGCTATCCCGTCGACAGCCAAAGCAGATTGAGTGCTGAAGCGGAAGCGAGCATAGCTATTGGTCGAGGCGGGGATATTTGGAACGTTCACGGCGAGCGCATTGCTTCCGGCGACGAGAGCAATATCCTTCGCGATCTGCTCACCGGGATCGGTCCAATCTCCGTCTGCGTTGTAGTCGACCCACGCGCTTAGGATACCGACTGCTGATGCTGTCATCGTAAAGTTCGCGAGCGAGTTTCCAACCAGACTTCCGGAAACTAAAACACCGTCTTCATCGGCGCCGTCTCCGTTCGCGAGAAGGTTCGGTTGACCATCGGCTTCGGTGTCGCGTGTTGCGCCCAGCAGCAACGAACCAAGCGCTGCATGGGACGCTCCGTTATTCGCCAAAAGTGTTGGGTACGTGGGCGCTGGTGCATCGCCGTAGTCGAGGGCAAATCCAGCCAGGCGAATGTTGTCGATGCGCCAGCCGACTGCCGACACGGCGCTGTCGGTTCCAAATCGCCATCGAAGCCTGAAGGGTTGGGTCAATGCCGAAGCTGGCAAGTCAACTACCGATTCGATATAGTTGCCTGAGTTACCAGTCCAAGCGTTCCGTGCGGCCAATGGATTGCCAGTACCAGATCCAATCAAACCGTTGTACCCGCCGCTCAAGAATGTACCGCCAGCAACGATGATATCTTGAAAGAGTCCGTTGTTAATCGATATTTCAAGAACACCGCCATCACGCGTGTCGTCAGTGTTGTAAAAATGGTTGAAACGCAATTGTCGATTGGGGCTTGTAACCGTTATCGAAGGAGTGATCAACGAGCTGTCGCTGAAGGTCGCGGGATTCGCGATGAATGCGTGATTGGGTCCAGAAAAGCTTCCCGCACCCACCGTGGACCAGAGGTTTCCTCCAGAAATAGACTGAGTCCAACCACTTGGCAAAGTCGGTGGGCTCAATGTGTCGAAGTTCTGATACGGTGTTTCTGAAGTCGCTGAAACAATTCTCACTTGGTAGTCTTCCACTTCACCGTCCAGCTCCAAACCGGTTCCTGAGACATTCATATTCGTGCTGATACGGAATCGAGCACGTGTCGTTCCAAGGACTGCATTGGCAGGAACAACAACCTCCACAGGGGTGCTTGCCGTGGTCGCCGGCAAGAGAACACGAAAGGCCTCGTCTGTATTGTTCCCAAATACCCCGTTGTTATCAAAATCGAAAAAGTAGTTTAAAACCCCGCCATTGGGAGCAACAATATCAACGAAGGTAGTTTCCCCTGCAATCAATCGTGATCGGAAGGTGACCCCGTCCTCGTCGACACCGTCACCAGTCGAAGACGCGTTGGGCTGACCATCGCTCTCGGCGTCGACCAGTGGACCCAATCGAGGCCCGGTTCCGGTAATGACGTGTCGCGGACCGTCGTTCGACAAAAGCGTACCCGATGGAGCGTCGCCAAAATCGATCGCAGGTGGTGCCGCAAAGATACGGACACTGTAATCCTCAACTTCGCCTGTTGGAGCCGCGCCGGTCGGTCCCAAACCTCCGGCGGCGCTAATGCGAAATCTCGCAAACGTCGATGACAACGCGTTGGCAGGAATCGTTACTGAAGCATTCTGAACACCGCCCACAAGGGTCGTCGCAAAGACTTCGTTGGGCTGATTGCCGAATCCGCCAATGCCGTCAAAGTCGAAGAAGTAATTGAGAATACCACCACCTGCGCTGGACGTCACTTCGAACGAAACCGCAGATCCAACGACCAAAGGATTGTTAAAGCGAACTCCATCTTCGTCGAAACCGTCGCCGGTGGCGGTAGTATCGGCTTGACCATCTAATTCACTATCTACGGTCGCCCCCAAAAAAGGGCCCGTGATGGAGTGTCGTGGTCCATTGTTGGCGAGCAAAGTCGAATAGGGAACATTCGGCGCATCTCCAAAGTCCAATCCGTTCGCCACGGAAGTGATGGTGAAATTGACGTTGGAGATATCGAAGAAAATATTCCCTGCGCCCTGAACGCGAATGCGTGCTTGCGTCGTCCCTAGATTAGGCACAACAATACTTTGTGTGCCGTCGTTGGGAGTGTTTGATACGACAACTGTTGGATAGGTGAGTCCACCGTCGGTCGAAAGCAGAATGTTGACGTTCGCCGTATTGATTCCGTTGGCTGTCGTCCCGGCGACGTTCCAAGTCACGGTTTGCGCCGACAGGCCTAACCAAGTAACATTCGTATTGGGGCTTGTCACAGCGAAGGCAGAACCGGTGTTGACGACATTCACAATCGCGTCATCCGTGTTGACTCCACCACCACCCGGAGAATTGTCGCGAACCGTTGCGCGGAAGTTGAGCGTACGGGTCGTCTGCGGAAGTTTCTCGCCGACAGGCAACGTGTTATTGACTAAGTTGGAAAGCCGCGGGAAGGTTCGGCTTGGACTGGTGGTTGGTGGAAAGGATCGAAACAAGGGGCTGGAACCGTTGTCGGCTGCAGCAAGTGTTTGCGCTGGGCCAAGATTTCGCTGCTCCCAGTTGTAGGTGAGAACGTTCGACGGATTGATGTCAGCCCCTGTCGCCGTCAATACAAAAGGCGTATTGGCGGGAATTGTGAAATCGGCTCCTGCATTGACAGTTGGAACGCTGTTGCCGGTCGCCGTTCGCGTTCCAACAGCCGGGATGACGTTATCGACGTGGTTGATCATCTCATCAAAACTGACGGAATGAAAATACGCATCGCTATTGGGTTGTAGATCGTCGGTTCCACAAATTCCAGCGTAGGCTTGAATCGTCGATCCGATTCCTGGCTCATAGGCAGTACCCGCGTTTCGATTGCCACCTCCGCAGTTATCTGTTTCACTATTGAATGTATGGTCACCGCCAAATTGATGGCCTATTTCATGCGCAACATAGTCGACCCAAAACGAGTCACCGACGGGCGAACCGGATCCCGTTACACCTTGCGCCTTGCGGCCATTGATTCCGACCGACCCTAGCGATGCAACTCCGCCGCCGCCGGTCGAGAAAACATGTCCGATATCGTAGTTGGCATTGCCGATCACGCTGTTGATGTTCGTCTGGTTTTGGCCAAGCATTGCTCCGCCATCATCGTTCGTATAAGGATCGGTGATCGCGTTCGTATAGACAAGGCTACTATTGTTGGCCACCAATTGCATTCGAATCGACAACTCATTT
>JANPLJ010000524.1:0-5600 GCA_031426475.1 Pirellulaceae bacterium
CCCAAGCTCAACACGAAAACGACTCGTTATGATCAGGGTGGCAAGAAAATTACCGGTGTGGAGATCGCTTTCGATACTCACGTCTTCGAAGGCAACGTTTGGGGGTTGCAGTGGTCCAACAACGACATCGTTGAGAAGGGCCTGTTCCCGCAATACTTCAAACATGTTGGCGAGGAACGCGTGGCCGTACCGACTGCGGAAGTGCCTGCGGAAACCAATCTACTCGCTCAGGAGTTCAAGCGGGCAAAAGTGGGAGCGCCCTACACTTCGCCCGGAGTCCGTGCCTGGGCAACGCCCGGCCCGAAACTTGGACCGCTCACCTCCCGGCTTGTTGATGGTTCGGTAGTGACCTATTCTTGGTACCGTTTCGTGGACCAACCCTCCTTCCAACAATACGACTGGAACGCGGAAAAGAAGGCAAAGCTACAAGCCTTGGTAGAGAAACTGCATGCGAATTGGCTATCGGACCGCGACTACATGAGCCCGCCTACACGAGGCAAATTAGTTGCAATCGATCCCGCTTTGCTCGTCACACCGCCCCTGGGCCTGGAGGTTGGCTATGTGCCGATTGTAACTCGACAAGAAAAGCCATGATCGCCATGGTGCTAGAGCTTTCGCTCAAGCGGCAACGACATTTAACTCTGGTAGATCAATGGCAGTTGTTGCTGCTGGTAAAGTTGGTTACAGACATCGGGCGACAGACGAAGCCCCTGAGCCAACTGGCGCAGATAATCGGCTTCTTCTTTCGTGTCGAGTCGATTGCCATCAGGGATATCACGTAAATGTGTTGTTCCATTCCAAGCGGAATCGAGGCAAAACCATGACATTTGCAAGAAGTGTGAGGAGATACCGGTAGATCATGCGCTTGTTCACTTGGTAACCTACTTCTCTTGGCTAGACGACGCGAAACGGATGCTGCCGTAAACGAACTCCGGAGATCATATCAAATTCCAGCTTCGATTCTAAACGGCTAGATTGTCGCCTTTCGCTCCGCAAAAGGGAGCTCTTGCAGAGCAAAGCCGACACTACTTTTCGCGGCTAGGCTGTGAATGAAAACGTGGTCCCGGGGCTCCGCCCTCGGGAAGCTGAACTGTCAGCGGACGGAGCCGCTGCCCCGCATCTCGCGGAGCGAAAGGCGATGGTCAAGATGTTTGCAATTGGAAGAAATTTCTACGTGCGTGCCTGACGATGTTCGATTCGCACCAATCGATAGCCTGTGTCTTTGGTCTCAAGGGTATCGATCCAATTGGCCCCGTTCCACGAATAGCGGACCTGTAGTCGAGGGGTTAATCCTTGCAAAAATGCACTACCTGCAATCGGTAGGCTGTCGAGATTGACATCAGCTTGTTGGTCCGCACGCGCGTTTCTTCCTTTGTGGAATAGTTGTATATTCGTGGCGTGATCGGCCAGATCCGCAAATAGTAGTTGAACCTCTTCGCGGCTAATCAATGCCTCGCATATTGGCGGCAATTCATTGAGATCCATTCCGTCATGATTCGGAGGCAGATCTAGCGGTTGCAGTCGCGGGGAATTCGGAAGCTGGATAGTATCTTTTGGGGTGCGCAAGCGAAACCAGTCGCGGCGATTCATGGTTGGCTCGGATGGTTTCATCGTAGTGGTTTCCAACTGAAATCGCTTATTGGCCGAAAGGAATTGCTTCGACGAACTGAGGCTCGCTTTCAAGCTGAGTCTGCTCAAGGGTCGAAGAAGGAGTATGGCATTGCAGGCAGTTGCTCCGCCATGGATGTGTTGATTGTATGCCACGCAAACTGCTCGGTCCGTGACAACTCAAGCATTCACTGCGCATCCAAGTCGCATGCGGCATCTGCGGTGGTGCACCTGGGTAAGCTCGTGGACCACCATCGGGCGCTGGTAAGCCGACAAACGAGTTCTCTCGAAAAAGCTCACTGGGAAACTCCTTCCTTTCAGAGGCAACATGGCATTGCGTACAATTCGTGTAGAAGCCGTGCGACATCTTCGGGATCCGGAAATTCGCGGTCTTGGCTCCGATTGCATGGCAGGCGATACAGGCTTCGGCTGTCATTTGGTCGATGGGGTGCGTTACCGTTGGCGGAGCTCCGTTGTATGCACGATTCTTTTTGCGTTGCTGGAGCGCCTCTTGCTTTTGTTCAGGTGAAATAGAAACATCAGCAGAGGTAGCCAATGCCGCTTGCTTTAAGATCAATGGATCTACCGCAAACCGATCTTGTTCATTCGATAGAGAGACGATCTGAGAGATGCTCGATGGTTGGCTGCGAAGAGCAACGACCGAAGCCATTTCGGAGTAGCTCGCAGCCCTGACGACGAAGTCATGATTACCGTTGCTGACGGAACCATTCGCTGATGCGACGTTGCGATTCGTCGTGTAGGTTGCAAGATCACTCGTCTTTATTCTAGGAGCGACCCTCGATGCCAGGAGACGGGCCTGCGACGCCTGCTGTTTCTCAAGGTGATTCATCGGTGATTGGATACCGACAAAGTAACCTACGATCGCCGTAGCGATAATGAGGTACGCGGAGAGAGTAACCACGCGTGATTTTGTTTTTGGAACGACCGGCATCTTCAGGCTTTCCTGATCCTAACGGCGCACTTTTTGTAGTCGGGCTGCTTCGAAAACGGATCGACGGCATCGAGAGTGAGGTTATTAATCAACTTTGACTCATCAAAGAAAGGAACGAAAACGCTCCCCTTCGGCGGTTTGCCACGACCTTCGATCCATGCTTGGATCTCCAGCGTTCCGCGACGCGACTCCAAGATAACAGGATCGCCGTTGCGAATACCGAGCGACGCCGCATCTTCCGCATTCAGCTCGACATAAGCCGATGGCATAGCCCGACTCAATTCGGGAATGCGTCGAGTCATCGAACCAGAATGCCAATGCTCTAAGACTCGACCCGTACATAGATTGAACGGATACTCCTTATCCGGCACCTCGGCTGGTGGTACCCAAGGATGAAACCAAATCTGAGCCCGATCATCCTTGGTGCTTGAATGATAAAACTGAATTGCGGCTTCCTTCTGAACATAAGGATCGAGCTTACTAACAAATCGATAACGTGTTTCGACCCACTGATCTCCCTTTTTGACAACTGGCCAACGCAGCCCCCTTGCCTTCACGTACTCGCCATAGGGAGCCAGGTCTTTGTGTTTCAGTCGAGTAAACTTCCGATACTCCTCGAATAGATGTTCATCGACGTTCGTGTCATAGTAGTGATTCCAATCCCAGATCGGGACCGATTTCCCATTGGAATCTTGTACATCAAAAAGGAATCGTCCATCCCGGTCTTTCAACCCAGCCACGCCTTTCTTCATCAATCGGTGTGCTACTGCAATCGTTTGCCAACAATCATCGCGAGCTTCCTCGGGTGGATCGACCATCTTGAACCACTGCTGGGTGCGGCGCTCAGAATTTCCGAACATGCCATTCTTTTCGACCCACATCGCCGAAGGAAGAATGAGATCGGCCAATCGCGTCGTTGCCGTAGGATAGACATCGGAGACGATGAGAAATTTCTCTTCAAGACCCTCTTTTTTGTTGAAGAGTTTGTTGAGATTCGGAAGAGTCTGACCTGGATTGGTGACTTGCACCCAAATTGTATCAATCGCTCCGCCATCGGCTTTAGGCGTGCAAAAAGACTCCCACATTTGAACCGTATGGAATCCAGGAACGGCGTTAATTCGACCAGGCGGTAGTCGCCAAATCTCTTCCGTTTCTTGGCGATGTTCGGGGGTGTTCACCGTTCGGCCGCCAGGTAAGGTGTGAGCGAGCGTTCCCACTTCTCGTACCGTGCCACATGCCGAAGGCTGGCCGGTCAAACTGGTCGGTGCATCGCCTGGACGCCCAAAGTGACCGCTTAGCAAATGCACGCCGTGAATCATCGCATTCATGGCTGTCCCACAAGTATGTTGATTCACTCCCATGCACCAAAGCGAAGTGATCTTCAGGTTTGGATTTCCAAACAGTTCACCTAACAAGCGAATTTGCTCAGCAGGAACACCGGAGCACTCCTCGACGAACTCGGGAGTGTACGGCTTTACCATCTCAACAAAATCGTCAAACGAAATCGATTTGCCGTGGAGATTGGGGTTCGCTTCATCGGGGGCTTTGAAATTGCAGAATGACTTTACAAACGTTTCGCTGTAGGTTTTGTTCTTGATTAATAGATGCGCGATTCCGTTCGCAATCGCTAGATCACCATGCCCTTTCATTTCGAGGTAGTGATTGCAATGCGTCGTAGTTCGCGTCCGACGCGTTCCGATGTCAATCAAAGTCACTTTTTCGCCTCGGCTGCGACGATCGACAACACGCGAAAAAAGGACAGGATGCATCTCAGCCGGATTATTACCCCACATAATAAGCACGTCGCAATTGTCCAAATCGTCATAGCAACCGGCTGGCTCATCCACGCCATAAGTTGCGAGAAAACCGGTTACGGCAGAAGCCATGCACAAGCGAGCGTTCGGGTCGATGTGATTGTTCGATAAGCCACCTTTCATCAACTTGAGTGCCGCGTAGCCTTCTGGGATCGTCCATTGACCAGAACCATACATGGCAAAGCGTTCAGGGGCAGCTACGATTCGATCGGCGATGACCTCAATGGCCTCTTCCCAGGAGATTGCTTCATAAGAATCTCCTTTTCGTAAGAGCGGCTTGGTCAGTCGGTCCTTTCCGTAGAGCACACCGCCAACATGATAGCCTTTCACACAGAGTAGGCCTTTGTTGACTTCGGCATTTCGGTCGCCTGCGACCGCAACGACCTTTCCGTCTTGCACACCGACTTGGACGTGGCAACCTGTACCACAAAATCGGCATGGAGCTTTATTCCATTTTAAATCGCCCACAACGTCGCTTGCCGATAGCACTGGCAGCCGGACGACATCGGAACCGGCAGCAACCGCCGTTGCGGTGGCCATCGCCGTAGCTCGAAAAAAACTTCGACGTTGCAATCGAGTTCTTTCCTCTAGATTTAATTCGGTATTGGCTGGATGTACGGATTCTTGAGTGTTCATGATTGATTCGTTGGGCATCCTACACTTCGCAGCTTGAAAAAACGACATCCACGTGAAGCACACACTCGAGGTCTTGAATCCATCGCGTGATCGCTTCAAGCTCTTGCGCCCCATCCGCCTCGATAACGAGCGGCAGTCGGTTTTCGTAAATCACGCCAACCTCGATTTCAACGCGAGCGACCAAAGCGCTAAGCGTAGCTTGCTTGGATGTTTCGTCACCGATGTTGAGTATTGCTACAGCGCTTGCAATCATGATGGTGTTTTAAACAGAGTGATGAGCGGTACGACGTAGACGCAATCCTGTCAAGCAGCTATGATCTTACAACGTTGATTACAGTAGCGACAGCTCAGATCATTCGGCTCGTGGATTTTGAAGACTTATCTCCATCCACGCGGAAAGCTATGACGTCATCCATCGATCAAAAAATGTTTCAAAGATCAAGGCGATTCGGGTTTTCTAGAATCTCGATTGTGATCGCGTTGTTCTCAATGATGGGTCTCATTGCTTGGCGATTGCACTTATCGAGTGGCCACATTAGCAATGCAAGTGAGCCGGTTCAAAATGAATTGAACACAGCAACTTCCAATTC
>JANPLJ010000525.1:0-4112 GCA_031426475.1 Pirellulaceae bacterium
CTTCATCGGAACCCGAAGTTGCTCCGAAGGGAGGCGAAGCATTGTATGTCTTGGTTCATACACCATACTTGCGCGAGGGACACGATTGGACTCGTATGCTTCCCGAGTATCGCGAAGTCATCCTCAATAAGTTAGAAACAACGGGTGGTATGAAAGGTATACGCGACCGAATTGTCACTGAAAGTTCGTTGACCCCCGAGGGGATTCACAAGCGTTACCGAGTCCTCAATGGCGCGATCTATGGGCTGGCAAGTCATGGCAAATTCTTGGGCGCCTTCAAGCCTGCCAATCGTAGTCGAGATATCGTTGGTTTGTATCTCGCCGGAGGAGCTGCGCACCCAGGTCCGGGAATGCCAATGGTGATGATGAGCGGATGGATTGCTGGCGACAGCCTCGATCAAGATGAATCCGCCGGTAAATTTAGCCTTCAAGCGTAGATCGCTATTTATGTCGCGTGTTCGCCCCAATTCAAGTCGATGGTTGATGGACGGGTTCTGCTGGTACGCTAGGCGGATGATCCGAAGAAGTTTTCACGTTTTCGCGGTCGACCTTTCCACGTTTGACTATGCGTCCTTGGAAAAGAACGTCCCTCTCGTAATCTCTTCAAATCATCCAGGCTGGTGGGATCCGATCATCGGAATGTTGCTCTGCCAAGATCATTTCCAGGACCGAGTGTTTTACGCTCCAATCGATGCCGAAGCACTCAAGAAATATCGGATCTTCCAAAAATTGGGATACTTTGGAATCGAAGCTAACTCGCGCCAAGGGGCCAGTGACTTCATCGATCAAGCCGCGCATGTCCTCAAGTCCGGTACGGGATCGCTTTGGATCACTCCCGAAGGGCGATTCACTGACGTTCGCGATCATGCACAACCCTTGATGCCAGGCCTCGCCCATCTAGCTACGAAAACTCCACGCTTGCACTGTGTTCCACTAGCCATCGAGTATGTTTTCAGCGAAGAGCGTCTTCCGCTTTTGTTGTGCAAGCTGGGAAGTGCCATCGCGGATTCCTCGGACGCGAAATCCACCAAATCCGAATGGCAAGCCCGCTTCACTGAACAACTTCGTTCAACACAGCAGTCGTTGGCTGAATCGGTAATCACACGAAGATGGGAGTCTTTTGATGTTGTCGTTCGGTCTCAACATCGTCCAACTGGCTTGTATGATTGGGTGCGTTGGTCGATGATGCGAGCCACGGGAAGGAAGCCGTCTTTACATCACGGAGACAGCTTTCGCTGAGCACTCACGATTGCAGAATCAATGTTTTTTATTCTCTATTCTTTCGCTATCTTCTTCTTGGCAACCCTACCGGTCTGCATGTTCCTGCCCAATTTGCGACTCTTTCGAACCGCGACGCAAGATAAGGAAGAACTTGCTCTCGCCGGACTGGAGAAAGTTAGCATCTTGATCCCTGCTCGGAACGAGGCATCATCGATCGGTGTTGCTCTCGACCATTTGCTCGAAAATCGCGAAATCGATTTTGAGATTTTGGTGCTAGACGATCAATCGGAAGACGAGACAGCCTCGATTGTTCGCGATCGAATGCAACGGTCGACATCGATTCGACTTATCGAATCAGTCCAATTGCCAGAAGGATGGAATGGCAAACAGCACGCGTGTTGGCGACTTGCAGAAGCGTCCAAATTTGATTGGTTGCTCTTCTTGGATGCCGATGTACGGCTTTCCAAACAAGCCATTCAACGTATCGTTGCCCAGGGTTTGAAGACGCAGGTACCACTTCTCAGTGGATTTCCCCATCAAGAGACCTTCACGCTTTCCGAGAAATTGCTAATTCCCTTGATGCATTTTATCTTGCTGGGCTACCTTCCGATCCGTCAATTGCGAATTTCAACAGACAAAAGTCTATCCGCAGGATGTGGGCAGTTGATGCTCGCTCGCCGTGAAGCGTACTTCGTGTGCGGCGGTCACAGTGCGATTCGATCGTCGCGTCACGATGGAATCCAGCTTCCGTCCATCTTTCGACAACACGGATTCGCTACCGATATATTCGACGGAAATGATATCGCAACGTGCAGAATGTATCGCAATCGACATGAAGTCGTGATGGGGCTTCTCAAGAATGCCAACGAAGGGATTGCCAAGGGGTGGTTGATTGTTGTGTTTTCGATTTTGCTAGCTGGCGCGGCGTTGCTCCCACCCGTTTCTTTGATCGTGGCTTGGTGCACCAATCAATCGCGTTGGTCGATAATTGCGCTTGCGATGGCTACTTTGCTGGCGTATGTTCCACGCGTGTTGGCAGCATACCGATTTCAACAAAGCAGGCTTGGCGCATTGCTGCACCCGGTCGGCGTTGCGTGGTTCTTAGGTTTGCAATGGCTCGCTTGGTATCAAACCCTACGTGGGAAACGAGTCGCATGGCGAGGTCGATTGTAGGCTTGTCAGCAGGCGTCATTCCTCCATGGGCAACCGATTCTAGGTTTTCAGCGATGTTGGCTGCACTTGCCCCTCTGGCAAATTATCCAGCCGCCCGCGTGAAATTGCGTTGCCGAGCCGCTTCCAGAAAGTATTCGAGTTGATAGAGTTCCATCGGAAATTCCGTTCGTAATGATCGGAAGAAAACAGATTTACCAGCGAGAAAAATATGATTCTAATTGGCAAATCAATTGGCGTGCACTCAAAATCGCGCCTCGAATGAACAAATACCAGTCTAAGCCCATCATGAATCGACTTTGCATCCATACCGTAACCACCAAGCCGTTGAGTTTCGATCAATGCCTCATGGAATTCCCAAAGCGAGGTGTGAATGGCATTACCATCTGGCGACAGGCAATCGAGGGACGCGATCTCGCGACCGTCCAACGTCAGACGAGCGATGCAGGCCTGGAGGTGGTCAGCCTTTGCCGCGGCGGATTTTTTCCCGCCACTTCGAGCGGGGGACGCCAAGCGGCCATCGATGACAATCTACTAGCGATTGAACAAGCTCACGCGATCGGAGCTCCTCTGATCGTCTTAGTATGTGGCGCTGTTCCAGGGCAGAGTCTATCGGAATCACGGAAACAGATCACCGACGGAATCGCCGCGGTATTGCCTGCTGCCGAGCAAGCAGGTGTCAAGCTGGCGATTGAACCGCTCCACCCGATGTACGCAGATGATCGCAGCGCAGTAAATACAATGCGACAAGCACACGAAATTTGCGACGCACTTGGCTCACCGAAATCCTTGGGAATCGCGATCGACGTCTATCACGTCTGGTGGGACCCAGAGCTCAAAGAACAAATCGAACTTGCCGGAAACACGGGTCGGTTGCACGCATTTCACATCTGCGATTGGAAGACACCGACGACAGATCTCCTCAACGATCGCGGGCTGATGGGCGAAGGCTGTATCAACCTTCGAGAAATAAGCGATTGGGTCGATGCGACTGGCTTTGCGGGATATCGAGAGGTCGAAATCTTTTCCAACAGATGGTGGGCCACTGACCAAAACATATTTCTCGACGAAATCAGAACAGCCTATGCAAATCTTTATGGAGAGGAGTAAAGGAGTGTCGGCTTTCGCTCCGCAAAAGCAAGTGCTTTTGCGGATAGGCTGTGGATTTTTGAAAACGTGGCCGAGTCGCTCTGCGACTCGGCATCATTGCTTATGAATTACGTCCGTTTTCGCGAGTTTCGACGAGTCGCAGAGCGACTCGTCCACAAAAATCACAGCCTCGGAGCAAAAGCCGACACACTTTCAACCACCGATCCTAGGTAAAACATTCAGCGCTAAAGTCTCAACCCTCCTATCTCAAACCTCAACCCTCAAAATGACAACAAAACGCATCGGCATCATCATGAACGGCGTCACCGGACGCATGGGTACGAATCAACACCTCATTCGCTCGATCAAAGCAATCCGCGATCAAGGTGGCGTCAAAGTTGGTGACGATCTCGTCTTAATGCCCGACCCGATTTTGACTGGTCGCAACCACGACAAACTGAAGGCTCTCGCAGAACGGACTGGCGTCTCGCGATTTACGACCGATCTTGATGCCGCGCTCGCGAATCCGGACGATGAAATCTTCTTCGATGCGTCTGGTACTCTGCAGCGAGCTGGCTTTATCGAGAAAGCGGTGAAAGCGAAGAAAGCGATCTAATGTGAGAAGCCAACCG
>JANPLJ010000526.1:0-1628 GCA_031426475.1 Pirellulaceae bacterium
ACTTCCATCGGGACGAAAGGGCGTGATCGACGAAGCGCAAACTCCGAGAAACAAAGGTTTTGGCATTGGTAATTCCTCAAAGAAAACAGTTGTGTTCAGGCCAATGGCCTCGTGTTCTCTCGTTAATGGTAAACAAATCAGCGTCATGATTTGGCGGATACGGTTCTTTTGTATCTCGATCTGTGCCTCGGCTTTGCCATCTGTGCTAATCACATCCCTCGTGGAATTAGCACAGATGGCAAGGCCCTTAGCACAGATAGATCAGTTCACAATATTTGGCAGCGGTTCACCTCGCAATGCCATGACCGCGATATTGGCCGCTATTTCGCGCAACGTCCGCGCGGCCTTTGGACTTGCCGACGCGATGTGTGAAGCGACGATGACATATTTGTAGTGAGTTCAGGCGAGCACGACTGTTGGGGGAAGATGACCTTGTTCGGCTGGGATGCGCGAGTACCGTTGATCATCAGCGCTCCCGGTGTTGGAGAGGGCGGCGCGAAGACAATCGCCCTCAGCGAGTCGATCGACATCTTTCCTACGCTCACGGATCTCAGCGGTCTTCCATCTCCTCCTCAGCTCGACGGGACCAGCCTCGTGCCTGTGCTAAAAGACGGAAACGCCTCCGTGAAGTCCGCCGCGCTCACGCAGCACCCACGTCCCGCACTTTACTGGGGCGGCGGCCCTGAGGCATTGCCGCAGGTTATGGGATATGGACTTTTCACCGACCGCTGGAGCTATCATGAGTGGCGTGACTTCAAAACCGGCCACATCGTCGGCGTGGAACTCTACGACGAGCAAGCCGATCCGCCGAAACGGTGAACCTTGCTGGCACTGTCGAAGCTGCGGCACAGATCCCAGCGCTTGCTCAGCAACTCAGGGTCATGACCACGGGAGGGAAACCATGATGGCGGCCTCGCGTCTTTGCGCCTCTTTCAAACCCGAAGGCATCTTCCGACTCCCCATTCCCCTCTTCACGTTTCTTTATTACCTACTCCCTATTGCCGTTTGCTCCGCTGACACATTCGAACAATCGATTCAACCGATCTTGAAAGAGTACTGCATCACGTGCCACTCGACAGAAGCTCAAAAAGGCGATCTGGATTTAGAACGATTCTCTTCGATCTCCGCGATCAAAAGCGAAACGACGATTTGGGAAAATGTACTTGAGCAGCTCGCAAACAACGAGATGCCTCCTAAGAAAGCAAAACAGCTCGCGCCGGCAATGAAGAAGCAACTTGTTCATTGGGTGCAGTCGACATTGGATGAAGTTGCGTTGGCCAACGCAAGCGATCCAGGCCCGGTCGTATTGCGGCGTCTTTCGAACATGGAATACACCTACACGATACAAGATCTAACCGATGTCCATTCGCTTGATCCCACTGCGGAGTTCCCGGTCGATGGGGCTGCGGGGGAAGGCTTTACGAATGCGGGGGCGGGGCTAGTAATGTCTCCGTCGTTGCTGTCAAAATATCTCGACGCCGCCAAGGAAATTGCAAATCATGCAATGCTTCTCCCGGATGGTATTCAGTTCTCGGCAAATACGAGCTCTCGAGATTGGACTGACGAGACCATTGCGACCATTCGCAACTATTATCGATTGTTTGTCGATGCGCAGTCGGAACAAGTGG
>JANPLJ010000527.1:0-1745 GCA_031426475.1 Pirellulaceae bacterium
CTTGCCACTGCGACAACCGTTGCAACGCGAACCTTTTTGGACAACGCGCGTGTGTCCAAAGTGACGATCGATATTACGACGATGGAAAAGGGTCTCGCCTCTTTTTACGCTGCAACTGGGCGATATCCGACCAACGAAGAGGGGTTGGAAATCCTTACCATGCCGACCAAAAACTCGCCGACCGGATATATCAACAAAATCTCGAAGGATCCTTGGAAGCGACCTTACCTCTATATTCGCAACGACAACGGTTCCAAGAATCCTTACGAGATCATTTGTCTCGGTGCTGACGGAAAAGAAGGCGGACTTAAAACCGATCGAGACTTATCGAGCGCAGACCTAGACAATGAGTAGCCCGCAAAGCCGAGTTGTACGTAGCGTCAGACGATGTTCGGGATTCACACTGATTGAACTTGTTTTCGTCATTATGATCATGGCGATTATGTCTGGTTTCGCTGTGCTGAGTCTTCGAGGCCATATTGATCGTGCTCGGTGGACGCGAAGTATTGAGCAGCTCGAGAATATGGATCGATTGGGGCGGATCGCGGCACGAAGCGAACAAACTCCATATCGTTTGTCGTTTCAACGCACAAAACGCAAAGTTGAATTGCGGGCAATTGGACCCAATGCAGCTCGAAATCGTGTTCGCGAATGGAAGCTTCCCAATGGGATTCAGTTCGGATCATTTCGAGATCGAGCGAACGGGAATCGATCGGAAGAGATGAGTATCGAAATTAACCCAAGCGGGCAATCGCGGTCGTATGCCGTATCGATCAAAGCCGCTTCGGGACCTGAGCAATGGCTCGTTACGCTCGGACTTTCGGGGCAACATATTCCAATGGAGAAATCCGATGACGTGGCCGCGATGTTTCGGTGATCCACAACGATCAGACCTTCGAAGTCGACGGGCCTTTACGTTGATCGAAGTGATGCTGGGGGCCGTTCTGTTGTCGACTCTCGTCGTGAGCGGGATCCATGGTTTGCGACTTCATCAGCGGCAATTGCAGTTCAACGAACATCGAATCGAAGCGGTTGGCATCGCGGATCGGAAGTTGGCATTTTTGTCGCACTTGCCAGACGGCGTACCGATTGCTGCCAGCGAAGTGATTGATGCCGAGCGGCAATGGTTTTGGAGAACGCAGTTGGTTGGCGTGCAAGCTGTGTTTGGTCAACCGACTCTCGTGGTTCGATTCGAAATCATCGAGAATCTTCCAACGCCGGGCACGGTCTTGGTCGCAGTCGATTTCATCAAGCCTGCGCCTTCCGTTGTCCAACCGTTGATGAATGGTCCAGAAAGTCCAGGACCAACAAATGCCCCCGAGACACCCCAACCAGAAATGGTCTCGCCATAAGATGTTTTCTAATTGCTGGGAATTCAAAAGGGAGGGCGACGCTCCTGCGGAGCTATGTTGGAATCGCATTTCAAATCCGATTCTCGTTTCTCGACGGTGGCCTCGAGTTCGAACGTGCGTCTCGGCAGGAGCCACGTTCTCCCTTTGTTTTTCGAGCGACGCGAACGCAGGAAGAGCCTGGCCTGATGAAAATGTTGAAAACTAGGCAAGATTGGTGTTTTACGGAGAAGCGAACTGACACGAATATCTCCTCCCTTCTCCCCCGCACAGCCGGGGGAGAAGGGAGGACATACTCGTAACAGTTCGTTTATTCCCAGAAGGCCAGGCTCGCTCAAATTCGGACATTTTCAGAAGGCCAGGTTGCACGTGAGGAAACCGCTGCAAACATCCTTG
>JANPLJ010000528.1:0-1988 GCA_031426475.1 Pirellulaceae bacterium
CAACCACAAAAAAAACAGCCGATCCTTCCGATGGCAACGCCGACCGCAACTGGGACTGCGAACGTGTCACCCGTCTTGATTCGTATCCCCAAACACCACTTAATGTATTCCACACCAAAGTATCCACCAACAAGTCCACACAAAATGGTCTTCCCGTGGGAAAACCAAACCATTCCCGATTTCAAACCTTCCCAATCGGAAAGTGCAAATGGCAACTTGGCTCCGATCATTGCACCGACGAACGCCCCCATGCCGAGACTGACCTTTTGCCACCATCGAAGGTCGAGTTTCATCTGATAACGCCGTAGCAACCACGCGCAAACAACCGCGGATAGGACCATCAACGCTGTATATTGCCAATTCAAAATGGTGGGTGTCCTAAGCGATCGGCTACTTTAATTCAGGTAACGCAACATGACCATTGCGGTACAGAACGTTGTAAGCACAGAACGGAATGACATGCCCGCTAGGCAGCACGTGATGTGTACAGCATTTCATAACACGTCGAACGTCGAAATTGTAAGGGTCCAAGAACGATGTGATGGTAATTCGAAACACATCTTCGGAACTCAAGGTTTGGGATATCGCTTTCGTAAAAAATTCAGCGGCAAGCGGATCGTTGATCGGCAGCGAGAAACCGGCAGAAGGTTGTTTCATCCCGAGGTTCACTAAATCGCTCGGAGCACATTCCCCTCCTGCGCAGCAACCTTGTCGCCCCAGATACTCCTGTATCAGGCTTTGAACTCTCGCTCGGCTGAATGATATTCCGTTGGCCAATAGATCGTAGTGTTGACGTGCATCAAAAAAATCGGTCAGCGAAACTGTTTGGCTGGCCCCGCGGTAAGCGTAAGCCAACGAGTGACAGTTGGGATGAGCGCATGGCAAAGGCATGAAGTCGGCTTCTTTGAAGACCGATGATTCGCAGGCAATCGCCGCGATTACGTCTGGGAATGTGATCCGCTGTTCTAATTCTTCCGGCAAAACGTGTCGACCTGAGTAAGTCGCTGGCTGAAAGCTTAGTCCGGTCACGTGGCGACGCGCCAATCCGAATTCAACAAGCGGTCCGATCTGGTCGCCGTTCACACCACCTTGCAACGTACAAACCAGCGTCACATGCACACCGGCTTTCTCAAGGGCATCGAGCGCGCGAAGTTTCTGACTGAGCAACTTTTGGCCGCGAAGCGCAACAAACGCTTCGTCGGTGAGACCATCCATTTGAAAGTAGACTTCAACACGATCGCGATGCTCCGCGACGAAGTTGACCAGATCAGGATCGTTGGCGAATCGAATCCCGTTCGTATTGATCATGACATAGTCGATCGGTTGCGCAATCGCATAAGCAAGTATCTGCCGAAAGTCCGGATGAATCGTTGGCTCACCTCCCGAGAGTTGGAGAACCTCAGGGCGACCTTCGACTTCCACAAGCCGGTCGATTGCACGGCAGCAGTCTTCCAAGGAAACGTGCTGGCCGCCAGGTCCGCTCGCGGCATAACACATCGGACACGATAAGTTGCACGATGAAGTGAGCTCGACCAAACCGATACAAGTGTGTTGTTCATGCTCGGTACACAATCCACAATCCAGCGGACAGCCAAGCTTCGCCTCGGTACCTACTTGCAGCGGTAGTTTGGCGGGAACGGAGAACTCTAGCTGGTCGTAATGTTTCACATCGCTGCAGACAAAGTCCTCGCGAATGCCATGCGTTGGACAAGTCTTGCGAAAGTAGACTCGCTGGCCGCGCGTTATGATCTTCGCAGGTACGACGACCAAGCACTGTGGACAGAGACTCTGCGTTGTCCCCAGAAAGGTATAGTCTCTGAGAGGCAAATGCGTACCGAGTTTCATAGACGATGGACTATTCATTTACGCTTTCGACCCGGCCAAAATAGCCAATAAACAACCCCCGCCGCACCCACGAATCCTGTTCCGCAGATCACCACTGCGAAAACGAGTAGTGCATCATCGCCAACTACCTTGGCAAGTGTTTC
>JANPLJ010000529.1:0-11711 GCA_031426475.1 Pirellulaceae bacterium
CGAATTTCCGATGGCTGCCTCCGAATTTCCGGAGGGCGTTTCGCGACGTCGGTGGCTTCAGTTGATGGGGGCCTCGTTGGCCTTCGGTGGAGCGGCCGGATGTCGCTATCAACGCGAAGAATTTGCCGAATTCGTTGTGAAACCCGAAGGCCGTATTGCCGGAATTCCACAGCATTTTGCGACAAGCTTCGAGTGGGCTGGTCGAGCGGTACATGTTTTGGCGACTTGTTTGGAAGGCCGCCCGATCAAACTGGACGGGAATCCACTTCATCCGATCTACGCTGACAGCGCGTCATCCGATTTCAAGGATGGCAAAGATGCGAAGTTTGCTACGGGTGGAACCGACACTTTTACACAAGCCGCCGTCCTGTCGCTCTATGATCCCGATCGTTTGGGAAGCGTGCTTCATCGTTCGAGCAAAGGTGGCGAGCCAGAGTCGTTTGAGGATGGCCAGCTAGCCGATTGGGCGGAATTTACTGCTTTTGCAGCAGAGCAAGCAAAGAAGCTTGAAGCGTCAAAGGGCAAAGGTTTGGCGGTCATTTTCGAACCGAGTTCAAGCCCATCGTTCCAACGTTGGTTGGCCGATACGAAGGCGAAACTTCCTGAAGCAGCATTCGTCGAATACGAATCCGTTTATCGACGAAATCAAGCCAAAGCGATCTCCGCTTCCGGCGGTGGCAAAGCGAAGTCGTTTTATCGACTTGATCTCGCCAAAGTCATTGTAGCGATCGATGATAACTTGATCGGCTCGGATCCCAATTCGGTCGTTTACGCTCGTCAATTTGCCAAGAATCGAGCGCCCGTCGAAAAAGACATGAACCGATTATATGCGGTCGAATCGCAATACTCGGTAACCGGTGCTTCTGCCGATTTTCGATTCTCACTCAAGTCATCCCAGGTCGGCTTGTTTCTTGATCGTTTGGAAGCGTTGATCGACGCTGGACAGGCGATTGAAGCTGGCAAGGACGAGAAGCCATACAACGAGTTGACATCGGCAGAAAAACTCGAGCGAACTTTGCAAACGATCGCGACGGATTTGCTTGCCAACAAGGGAAATAGCTTGTTGACCGTGGGGGCTCATCAGGAAGTCGCAGCGCAGCAAACGGCACTTCGAATCAATGCGAAACTGGGTAATATCGGCAAGACTTGGCTATTGTTGGATGTGCCTAATCCTGCCAACGATGTCGACACCATTCGATTGGATGATTTTGTAACGCGAGCTATCGGTAGCGAAGGCACGAAGTCTGAGTTCACCACGGCTTGGGTTTTCGCTCCGAATCCGGCGTTTACGTTGGCTGGCGATATTCCGTTGGAGAGTGCTCTCGCGAAGATCGAAAACGTGATTTACGCAGCGGACGCCAACGACGAGACAGCACAGCTGGCCGATTGGGTTGTCCCTTCATCCCATCCGCTCGAAGCATGGGGAGACGTTCGCGCCGCCGACGGCACGTATGGCGTTTGCCAGCCACAAATCGAACCGATGAAGGGCGCTAGGAGTCTGTTGGAAATTGGGTTGATGCTGTCGGGTACCACCGAAGTTTCTGCGATGGATTACGTCCGCTCGACCGCAACGAACATCGCTGGTTCGTTGAGCGACCGTCAATGGAAAGAGATGCTCCATACTGGTTTCTTGCCGAATTCCGTTGCCAAACTGATTACGGCGAAGCTTTCATTGGACAAGCCTGAGCCGAAAGTTGTAACGGGTTCAGAAAAGCCGGCTCCCACGACGATCGAATTCGATTTAGCATCGGTCAACCCAACGAACTTGGAAGTTGTCATTTATCCTAGTGACTCAGTTTACGATGGACGCTTGGCAAACAACGGTTGGCTTCAAGAGTTGCCGCAGCCGATTACCAAATTGACCTGGGACAATGCCGCGGTGATGAGCATCGGAACCGCTCGAAAGCTTGAATTGAAGCAAGGCGAGCTCGTCCAGCTGACTCAGGGCGAAGCATCGGTTCGGCTGCCGGTATTCGTGGTGCCTGGTCACGCGGAAGGATCGATTGCGGTCAACATGGGTTATGGTCGAAGTCGAGCTGGCTCGGTAGGTGGTGCCGTTCGTAGCCCGAAAGACACTTTTACCGTTGGAACAGAGCTTTCTTCGCTTCGTCGTTGGAACCAACACAGTATTTTGACAGGCGTTGAAGCGAAGGGAACAAGTATTCCATACAAGCTTGCGACTTCTCAAGATCACTTTGCGATCGCTGACGAAGGCGGGATGCAGGAGACGGCGAAACGATCTCCTCAATTAGTTCGCGAGGGAACGCTCGAAGAATACAGCTCTGCTAATACCTTTGCCAAGATGCACTTGCATCACGCTGCCGAATCGATGTGGAAGGAGCCTGCCGTCGATCAAAAGCATGCTTGGGGTATGACGATCGACCTGAACAAGTGCATCGGATGCAACGCTTGTGTGATCGCTTGCCAAGCGGAAAACAACGTTCCGATTGTTGGTAAGGAGCAGGTCTATCGCGGTCGCGAGATGCACTGGCTACGTATCGATCGCTATTTCCAGTGCGACTATGATGTGACCGACAAAACGGGGGATTTTCGCGACCCGATCGACCCAAAAATTGTTCAGCAGCCGATGGCTTGTGCCCATTGCGAGACGGCTCCATGCGAACAGGTTTGCCCCGTCGCGGCAACCGTTCACACGGAAGAAGGCATCAATGCGATGGCTTACAACCGTTGTATTGGAACTCGATATTGCGCCAACAACTGTCCGTATAAAGTCCGTCGGTTCAACTACTTCAACTACAACCAGCAGTACGGTTATTTCTACGGCTGGAACGATAAACGTGAAAAGGCCAATGCGAAACTGCAACAACTGGTCTTGAACCCAGACGTCTCGGTACGTGGCCGCGGTGTGATGGAGAAGTGCACGTACTGTATTCAGCGAGTTCAAAACGGAAAGATCAAGGCGCGTCAGACCGGCGATGGATTGGTTCACGACGGCGATATCCGAACCGCATGTCAGGAAGCTTGTGCATCGCAAGCGATCGTCTTCGGCGATTTGAACGACAAGACAAGCCGTGTCTCGATGATGCAGCAAGATCCGCGAGCCTATGGATTGCTCGAAGATTTGAACGTCAAACCTCGAACGCTGTACTTGGCCCGTATCCGAAATGTGCCGCGACGTTTGATGACTCACGATCAACTTCACCCCACATGGAATACCAGCCCAGATCACCACGGCGGCGACGAGCACGGTCACGGCGAACACGGGCACGACCATTCTCACGGAGAAGCGAAGGCAAACTCGTAAACTATGGCATCTATCACCTATTCCAATCCTCGCGAAATCGATAACACCGTAGACGTTCCAGGACGTCGCGCGTCGCTGATTACTGGCAATCAGACGTTTGCATCGGTGACTGATATTGTCTGCCGAGTTGCAGAAGCGCCTCAACCAGCGATTTGGTACATCCTGTTCGGATTTTCGTCGTTGACCGCATTGATGTTCGTCTCGTTGATCGGCTATCTGATTTTGACGGGTGTTGGAATTTGGGGAAATATGAACCCCGTATTCTGGGCATGGCCGATCGTGAACTTTGTGTTCTGGGTTGGGATTGGACACGCGGGTACGTTGATCTCTGCGATCTTGTTTTTATTCCGTCAGAATTGGCGAACCAGTATTAATCGCGCCGCCGAGGCGATGACGATTTTCGCGGTTATTTGCGCCGCGATCTATCCCGGGATTCACGTCGGTCGAGCTTGGCTTGCCTTTTGGATGTTTCCTTATCCGAGTTTGAATCTTTGGATGTGGCCTCAGTTCCGTTCGCCTTTGCTGTGGGACGTTTTTGCCGTTGGTACCTACGCATCGACCTCGTTGCTTTTCTGGTACATGGGGATGGTTCCTGATATCGCGACGTATCGCGATCGAAGCAAGACTCCGTTGCGACGATTCCTCTATGGAATTCTTTCGCTTGGATGGACCGGCTCGTCGCGGCATTGGCTGCGATATGAAAAGGCTTACACGATTCTGGCAGCCCTAGCGGCACCACTCGTTCTCTCGGTGCACACCGTCGTTAGTTTTGACTTCGCGGTTTCACAGGTCGCGGGTTGGCATACGACGATTTTCCCACCCTACTTCGTGGCTGGAGCTATTTTTAGCGGATTCGCGATGGTGGTGACGCTGTTGGTTCCGATGCGAAGCATCTACAAGCTTGAGAATTTGATCACGCTACGTCACCTCGACAACATGAATAAGATCATTCTGGCGACAGGCTCACTGGTCGGTTTGGCTTATGCGACCGAGTTTTTTATGGCTTGGTATAGCAAGAACATGTTTGAAGGTTTTACGTTCTTGAACCGAGCTTTCGGCCCCTACTGGTGGGCTTATTGGACGATGGTTTCCTGCAACGTGATTTCGCCACAGTTGTTCTGGTTCAAGAAGTGTCGAACATCGCCGATGATCATGTTCATCATCTCGATCTTTGTGAACATCGGTATGTGGTTTGAACGATTCGTGATCACCGTAACGAGCCTTTCGCGGGATTTCTTGCCGAGCTCGTGGGGATACTATCGTCCGACGATGTTCGACGCATTGATGTTCTTCGGAAGCTTCGGCGTCTTCATGACACTGTTCCTTTTGTTCTGTCGATTCCTGCCGACCATTGCGATATCCGAAGTCAAAGGGGTGTTGAGTATCGAGGCGCACCGAGCAGGCCATGGTCATGGGCAAGGCCACGATCATCACTAAGAAGCTGTTTTTAAGCTGAAATGAACTTATGAGTGCACATAAACTACAACCTACTGTTGTCGAAAAGCCCAAGAACTATGGGTGGATGGCTGAGTACGTCGACGAACATTCGCTGCTTACAGCGTCCCGCAAGGTACGCGACTCAGGCTACACAAAAACGGATGCCTACACGCCGTTCCCGGTCCACGGTATCGACGAAGCGCTTGGAATCAAGCCAACCGTGTTGCCCTTTATCGTTCTAGGAATGGCGTTTACCGGCTTATTCGCTGCGATCACGATGCAAGTATGGATGAATGCGATCGACTACCCATATCTTATTTCTGGTAAGCCGCTCTTGTCGGGGCCAGCATTCGTCCCTGTCAGCTTCGAAACAACTGTTTTGTTTAGCGCCTTTACGACCTTCTTCGCAATGTGGGCACTCAATGGGCTGCCTAAGTTGAGCAACCCTATTTTCACCAGTCCGCGATTTGATCGCGTAACGAATGATCGTTTCTTTTTGCACGTCGATTCTCGCGACAAGTACTTCAATCGCGAATCTGTCAAAGAATTGCTCGCCGGAACGCATCCCGAATCGCTAGAAGAAGTCGTCGAAGATTCGACGCCGAACAAGTTCCCATCCATCATTTGGATGGGAGTGGCCACCTTGATCGTGGGATCCTTTGTTCCTGCAGCGATCGTTGCGAACATTCGAGCCGGAAACAGCGAGAAACCACGCTGGCATGTCTGGTTTGATATGGATTTTCAGCCGAAGAAGAAAGCTCAGTCGACGACGACAATCTTTGCGGACGGCCGATCCGCTCGTCCCCAAGTTGCCGGTACCGTCGCTCGTGGCCAGCTTGACGAACAAGATGCTTTCTATCTCGGCTACGACCCCTCGAAGGTGGCGTCCGCAGAAAGTGTTTCGAAGGTCAAGTTCGTAAGCGCGCAGGAAGAACCGAAGGCACCGAGCCTGGATGTTCCAATCGAAGACGACGCAAAGAAGCCCGCTGAGCCAGATAAAGCCGAGAAGAAACCAGAGCCGAAGAAAAATTCGGAAGGCAAGAAAAAGGCTGCTAAGAAGGACGAACCTAAAGCTGACTCGCCAAAGGCTGAGGTGAAGAAGTCAGAGGTGCCAGCTGTGAAAGCCGAAGAAAAACCTGCTCCGAGCGTTCCTGCTGCTGTTGCTCCACCCGCAACCAATGCGGCTGCACCAGCAGCTGCGGCGGGTCCGAATCTACCGTGGGTTACGGAGTTTCCAATCGAGCTGAGCAGCGATATGCTTGCATTAGGCCAGAAAAAATTCGAAATCTATTGCAGCGTGTGCCATGGCTATGGTGGTGACGGGGATGGTTTAGTTCACCGACGTGCCGACCAGTTGCAGCAAGGCTATTGGTTGCCGCCAACTTCGATGCACGAACAGCGGATTCGAGACCAGGCTGTTGGAAACATTTTCTATACGATCAGCAAAGGTAAAGGGAAGATGGCCAGCTATGCTGCGGTCCTGACTCACAAGGAACGTTGGGCGATCGTAATGTATGTGCGAGCCCTTCAACGAAGCCGCAACGCTGACATTAAAGACGTACCCGTAGAACAACGGGCAAGCATTGAAGAAGTAAAAAAGGCTGAGTAACGCTCGGTGATCGTCGAGATCCACGGTAGAAACAAATGATGACCACGAATACAAACGACTCCGAAAACATTCGATTGCCAGAAGCTTGGCAAGGCAAAGCCTACATGTTGATGGCAGTCGGATTGGGGCTAATCTGCATCAGCGGATTGGTCTTCTTTATCGGCTATAGCGAATCGAGGGCAGAAGCGCTGAAAGCGTTTATGCATTCGTACTTGGCCAATTTTATCTACTGCATGACCTTTGGAATTGGTGCGATGTTTTTCGTACTGATTTCGTTTCTGACTCGAGCCAGTTGGAATGCGTCGATTCGTCGATGGGCTGAAATCATCTCGAAGACAATTCCTTGGATGGCTCTGCTGTTCGCACCGATCCTACTGATGGTGTTGGGCGACAAGGCGACGCCGTTGTACGAGTGGAACCAAGCTAAAGAAACAATCGCCGAATCGATCGTCGCAGAGAAAACAGACTATTTGAACGGACCGTTTTTTACAGCGCGAGCCGTGATCTGTTTGCTTTTGTGGACCGCGATTGTGTCGTACTATTTTCGAATGAGCCGCAAGGAAGACGAAACCGGGAATGTCGATTTGACACTTGCTCGGCAAAAATGGAGCGGCCCGTTGGTGATGCTGTTCGCGTTGTCGGTCAGTATGGCCTCTTTCGATTGGGTGATGTCCCTGGACGCAGATTGGTTCAGCACGATTTTTGGCGTTTACTTGTTTTCTGCCAGTATGTTCGGCTTTTTTGCATTGATGATCGTCAGCTTCATTTTGCTGCAGCGGAATGGCAAGGTAAAGGACTACGTCAACACCGAGCATTTCCATGACATGGGTAAGTTCCTTTTTGGATTTACGATGTTTTGGTCCTACATCGCATTCTCGCAGCTTTTACTTTACTGGTACGGCAATATCCCAGAAGAAACCGCGTGGTTCAAAGATCGTTTGATGGGCGATTGGGCGTATTTGAGCTACGGTAGCATCGCACTGCACTTCGCCATCCCTTTCTTAGGAATGATGTCGCGACATGTTCGTCGACATCGCTTCGGAATCACATTTTGGGCTTGTTGGGCGTTGGTTGCCCACTGGCTGGATATGACTTTCTTAGTCATGCCAAATGTCGGCCCGATGACAGTACCGATGGTTTTCGGTCACATTTTATGCGGTCTGGGCATGTTTAGCATATTTTCGGCGATGGTCTTGGTTCGAGCTTCGGGGGTACCGTTGGTAGCGCTTCGCGATCCGCGGTTACCCGAAGGTATGTCGTACGCCAACCCGATTTTGTAATTTGAAGGGAACCTAGAGTATGGCACGCTATGATGACTTAGACGTCAAATTTATCGCCTTCGCGACTTTAATCAGTTGCTTGCTGCTGGTTGCCGTTTTGCAAGGAACGCAGGCGCTTTGCTACAGCATGACCAATTCAGAGCAAGCTAAAAAAATGGAAATGTTCGAATATGCTTCGTCCAAAGCGGTTATCGGTGAACAATTGGAGTCACTGAACGGTTATCGAAAGGTCGCCGTCCCACCTGCCACGGGGCCTGATGGAAAACCCGTCGCGGATGGTCCGACTTCCCGATTGCAAATTCCACTGGAACGCGCAACGCAACTTTTGCTCGAAGAAGCCAAGACAAGTAAGCCTAAAGTGTCTGTCGGCACCTGATTATTACTCCACTATTTCGGATTGGCCGGTGAGTTGGCCACATCTCGAAAACCATAACCATGAATGCACGCCACGTAAATTCCTTTTTTCTGATGGTAGCTCTGACGAGCTGTCTCGGGAATTCGTTGCGTGGTCAGCTTTTGACGGACGTGCCCGAGGCAGCCAAAGAGATTCGAGTCGACGAGAAGCTTGGTTCCTTCTTGCCGCTGGACCTCGTTTTTATGGACGAACGAGGCGAACCAACGTCGCTGAAGTCATTGTGTAGTGGCAAAAGGCCGTTATTGTTGACCTTGAATTACAGTAGCTGCCCAGGTTTGTGTGTCGCCCAGCTAAACGGCCTGACCGAAGGAGTCGCTGGTTTATCCGGATTACAGCTAGGCAAGGACTTCGATATGGTATCGGTCAGCATAGACCCGCGCGAGACGTCCGAGAAGATTGCCCAGATGAAATCGCGGTACGCTGCTTTACTCCCCAAGGAGCACGATATCAAGGGTTGGCATTTCCTGACCGGTGATGCCAAATCGATTGAAAAAATCGCGGAGGCTGTTGGTTTTAGGTATACCTATGACGCTAAGGCGGATCGGTTCAACCATGCTTCCGTAGCGATCGGTATTTCCCCGATGGGAAAGATTACCCGTTATTTGTATTCCGTAGGATTTGCACCTGAGACGATTCGGCTTTCGCTGGTCGAAGCATCGGAGGGTCGTATCGGTACGACCGCCGATCAGATTTTGCTCTGGTGCTACCACTACAACCCTGACGAAAATAAGTATTCAGCGGATGCACGACGATTGCTGTCCTTTGCTGCAGGCGCTTTTGTGTTGATTGGCTTGGGAGCTTCCGCCCCGTTTTGGTTCAGTCGTCAAAAGGCGTTGGCTGCCAACCCTGCTGACGAAAATTAGACTTTGAGCACGATTATGTTTTTATTAGCCGACAAGAACGCAACGTTTTGGTTTCCAGAGCAGGCTTCGACCTTCGCGCCGCATGTCGACTGGTTCTACATGGAGATGTTCTACATCAGCCTCTTCTTTTTCGTGATTATCGTCGCAGCGATGGTCTATTGTGCGTTCGCCTTTCGAGGGCGTCCTGGCTACAAGGGCTCCGTCGAGGCGCTTCACAATAACCTTCTTGAGTTTGTGTGGACTTTTGTCCCTTGCGTGATCGCAGTTTGGATCTTTGCTCGAGGCGTTTACGGATACCTCGACATGATGACGATTCCGGTAGACACAAACGATGTCGACGTAACCGCCCGAAAGTGGGCCTGGACGTTTAAGTATCCAGGTGGCGTCGAGACGAACGAACTCCATTTGGTATTAGATAAGCCCGCAAAGTTGACCATGCGCTCCGACGACGTTTTGCACAGTCTTTTCGTTCCTGCATTTCGCGCAAAATGCGACGTCGTTCCGGGACGTTATGCGACGATGTGGTTCGAGCCAACGAAGGTCGGCGTCTACGATCTATTTTGCACCGAATATTGCGGCGACAAGCACAGCCAGATGTTGGGCAAGACGTACGTTCAAACCAAAGAAGAATATGACAAGTGGCTTGCTCAGGAAATGCTGCCGCCGTCCGACCCTGTCCAATGGGGTGAGAAGCTCTATGCTAAATCAAAGGGTTGCATTGCATGCCATTCCAAGGATGGCACGAAAGTGGTTGGCCCTAGCTTTTTGGAAAGCTGGGGAAATGAAGTTCAGCTCGCTACTGGCGAAACCATTAAATTCGACGAAAACTATGTTCGTGAGTCGGTTTTGAATCCGCAGGCAAAGGCTCGAAAAGGATTTGAGACAGCCGCCCAGATGCCTAGCTACCAAGGACGCCTCAAAGAAGAAGAGATTTCGGCACTGATTGAGTTTTTGAAAACCGTCAAGAAAGACGCCGTCACCAAATAAGCACTTGCTTGCATTGATCGATCGCAAACCTATTGCGACAAGGACAATAACTATGAGTACAGTATACGCGAAGCCTGAGAGTATGCCGGCACCGTCGGCACACGAGCCCGGAAATTTTTTGACTCACTCCAGCGGTTTTTTGAGTTGGGCGTTGACGCTCGACCATAAGCGCATCGGATTGATGTATTTGGTTGGGGTCATGTCGAGTTTCCTTCTCGGAGGAATCTTGGCGCTCATGATCCGAGCCCATTTGTTCCACCCGGCTGGGACGTTCCTGACAGTCCAGCAGTACAACCAAGTCTTTACGCTTCACGGCGCCGTGATGGTGTTCTTGTTCATTATTCCAAGTATCCCTGCGGCTCTTGGCAATTTCCTGTTACCGGTCATGCTCGGTGCCAAGGATGTGGCTTTTCCACGTTTGAATTTGTGTAGCTTCTACCTTTGGGTAGGCGGGGCGATCTTCTTTTTGGTCGCACTCTTGGTAACAGGCTTAGACACAGGCTGGACGTTCTACACGCCGTACAGTCTCGATACAAAGGGTCCTGTGGTTTTAGCGACCCTGGGCGTCTTCATTCTGGGATTCAGCTCGATCTTTACGGGGCTGAATTTTATCGTGACGATTAACACCATGCGTCCACCTGGAATGACGTGGTTCCGGATGCCCTTGTTCTTGTGGGCAACGTATTCTACGGCCATCATTCAGGTGCTCGCGACGCCCGTTCTCGGTATCACTGTTCTATTATTAACGGCTGAGCGATTGATCGGTATTGGGATTTTTGATCCGAAGTTGAATGGTGACCCTGTAACATTCCAGCACTTCTTCTGGTTCTACTCGCATCCCGCCGTATACATCATGATTCTGCCGGCGATGGGTATTATCAGCGAGTTGATGAGCGTCCATAGTCACAAAGGAATCTTCGGCTATCGATTGATCGCGTACAGCTCAGTCGCGATCGCTTTGTTTGGCTTCTTGGTCTGGGGCCATCACATGTTTACCAGTGGTATGGCCAACGTGACGACTATCGTCTTCAGTGCGTTGACCTTTACTGTTTCCATTCCATCCGCCATCAAAGTGTTTAACTGGCTTGGAACGATGTATCAGGGGACCGTGGTTTTGACGACCCCGATGCTCTATGCCTTGTCGTTTATCTTCTTGTTTACGATCGGCGGATTGACTGGTTTGCCACTCGGTGCATTGTCTACAGACCGTCATTTCCACGATACTTACTTCGTCGTCGCTCACTTCCATTATGTGATGATGGGTGGAACTTTAGTGGCTTTCCTGGGTGGAATATTTCACTGGTGGCCAAAGATGGTCGGCAAGATGTTCAATGAGCTCTGGGGACAAATTTCAGCCGTCATCGTGTTCCTTGGTTTCAATTTAACGTTCCTTCCGCAATTCGTATTGGGAACGCGCGGGATGCCGCGGCGATATGCCACTTACTTGCCCGAGTTTGAGTATCTTCATCAGATGTCTACCGTCGGAGCTTTTCTATTAGGATTGGGACTTCTGATTGCAGGACTGGTATTGTTGCACTCCATTTGGTACGGTCGCAAGGCTCCGACGAATCCGTGGGGTGGAGCGACGTTGGAGTGGGTTTGCAGTTCGCCACCGCCACATGACAACTTTTCGAAGCCACCGATGGTGGGTGATCCGTACGATTTCCGTGGCATCGAGTACGATCCGAAGGCAGGTGGTTACGTTCGACGGCCGCTTGGCAATAAGGATTCGCATTAAGCGTTTGTCGTTGGTTTAGAGTTAATTCGGTTCACTTTGAGTATTGATTGATAGGACAGGCCGCTTCCATGAGCGATATTGCCATAACACCAGACGAGCATCACGACCATGAGCATG
>JANPLJ010000530.1:0-6738 GCA_031426475.1 Pirellulaceae bacterium
ATAAAGATTTACAACGAAGATTCGCAGTCACCGATTGAGAGGGAAGAGCTTGACGTTATGGAATTCACGCCGACATCGCTCAAGCAACGAATCGTCGATTTGGATTTGGCGACTTCTCAACAGGTAGAGCAAGCCTGGGGGGAGCTTAAAGGAGATCGATCAGACCTTGAAGAGTTCAAGTCAGTTCTGCTCCGTAAGGACTTGGTGACGAACTACCTATTGGACCGCGTTCTCACCGGTGAGCGGCTCGGTTATTTCTACGGGCCTTACAAAGTTTTGTACATGATTGGATCAGGAACATTCGCGAGAGTGTTCCGCGCTGTGCATCGCGAGACCAAACGCGTGGTTGCTGTCAAGGTCTTGCGACGACGACATCGCGATCAAGTTGGGCAAGTCGAACAGTTTCTTCGCGAAGGGCGAATGGGACTTCAACTGCGTCATCCCAATATCGTTACGATTTACGAGATCGAGAACGACCCTCGAACACCTTATTTGGTGATGGAGTTTGTCGAGGGCGATACGTTGCGTGAGTTGCTGAAAATCCGAAAGCAATTCACGCCGATCGAAACGTTGCGTGTGATCCAAGATATCTGCTCGGGGCTCGATTTTGCATCGCAAAAAGGCGTCACCCACCGCGATCTTAAGCTCACTAACGTTTTGGTAACGTCGACAGGACGTTGTAAGCTTGTAGACTTTGGTTTGGCAGCGATGGCCGACACCTCGTCACCTGAAGCATTAGCAGATTGCCCCAGTGCCCGAGCTATCGACTATGCGACGTTGGAACGGGCGACCGGAGTTCGCAAAGGTGATCCGCGAAGTGATATTTTCTTTGTTGGCGTCATCATGCAGCACATCCTCACGGGGGTGCCACCGATGAGTGAAACTCGCGATCGAATGGCGCGATTGAATATCTCACGATTTACCGATATTCCGTCCGTCGGTTCGCTGGTCCCCGATCTTCCACCGTCGGTGGGTGCCATTTGCAACAAAGCATTGGAAATGGATCCCGAGAAACGATATCACACTCCGCAGGCGATGCTCACGGAAGTTCATGCAGTGCTGCAGCGTCTGGAGAGTGGACACGTCGACGAGAAGCAATCCGCGGGGCATGTTGTTATGCAAATCGATGCGGAAATGGCCAAGGAGGGATTGGGCAAGACGGTAATGGTGGTCGAAAGTCGTATGGAGCTACAAGACTTGCTGCGGGAACGACTGAAGAGCCGAGGATACCGCGTTCTTGTTTTTAGCGATCCGTCGAGTGCATTAGATCGATTTACCAAAGATGATTCACGCGCCGCAGACTGCGTCGTGTTTAGCGCGACCGACCTTGGAAGCAAAGCGCTAGACGCATTCAACCAGTTGGCTGAGACGGACTATACAGCGCATGTCCCTGCCGTACTATTAGTGGATCCAAAGCAACAAAATATCATTCGATTGGCAAAACGTGACGATCGACATGTTCTGTTGCCGATGCCGCTTAAGGTCCGCGACTTGCGAGCGGCCCTCATGAAACTGATCGTGCCTCAAGAGAGTCACTGATCGCGATAGACTTCGGTGCTTTCCTCGTTGACTACTGCAATTGGTCGTAGCTTGCTTTTCACGTGCGCTCGTACGACCTGAACACCTGGTTGATTCAGCTGGACGCTAAATCGAAAGACTTGGCGATCTTTGGCTCGCATTTGCGAAATCGGATCGAACAAGAGTCCTTGGGGTGTTTCTTTAAAGCCAACCGGCCCATTGACCTGCAAAACGCGAGCTCCCTTGGGCAATTCAATCATCACCTGGACATCCTCATCGACTCGAGTCCCGTTGTTCGTGAGTGTAACTGCGTAGGTTGTTTGGCCATCGACTTCGATCGGATCGTTGTCGTCGTCTATTGAGAAGGCGAGTTCGCTTTGTCCTTCAATGCGAATTTGCTTCTCAAATGGTTCTGACTGGACGCCAACCGCTTGAGCGGTCAATCGAATTGCGAATTCGCCTTCCTCGACAGGAAGCAGGGTAACAAAATTGGTCGCGGTTGCACCTACGGCAAGCTCTTGAAGCCCCCACGTGACCGAATGTTGACCGGAGAAATATTCGCCACTTTCGCCCGACGAGTTGTATTGCAGACCACGAGGAAGATTCGCGGCAATTTCAACGTTGAAAGCCGTCGATGTCCCTTGATTCGTAACGCTGACTTCGTACGTGGCTTGACGCTCCAAATACCGTAGACTTGGTCCGGAAAGTGAGACCTTCAGTTGCGGTGAAACGACTTGGATGTCGACGGCAGAATCGCTGGCTGCGGTGTTGGCCGCGACAGCTCGCATCGTATTGCGTACTTTTCCAGGGGCTGTTGCGGTTAACTCCAACTCGGTCGATCGCGATTGACCTGGAACGAGGTCGCCGAGTGGAACTCCGAGCGTTGTTCCCAACGGATGTCTTAGTCCTGTAGGAACGTCTTCCTCGAGCGAGACGCCTCTTGCAACTCCTGTCCCTTCATTGGTAACAATAACTTGAATTCGCATCGACTTGCCCATGAGGACCTGGTTGTCAGCAATTTGTTTGATGGTCAGCTTGGGTTGTGTGCTAACAGTTCGCACAGAAGCTTGTGCAGCAAAATTGACGCTCGCGACACTTCCGATTTCACCTTCCGTTTCGGGGATCAGCTCGACGGTAAGGACTTGTTCACTGCCAGCCTTCATTTCACCGAGCGACCAAACCAACGTTCCGTCGGGGCGATTTTCAGCCTGCGGGCTTGTCTTCAGCAGACGAGTCCCGCGCGGGACGGAATCGGTCACCGCGACCTCGTAGGCCGTGGCGTTCCCGACGTTTCGAACCAACAATGCGAACGTAGCAGGTTGACCGACTTGAACTTCTTCGGGGGCTCGTTTCTGAATCTGAAGGCTTGGATTTTGAGCCCCATCCATTTGTCGATTCCCAGGAGCAGCACTCGCAAGAAGGGGCGCACGCGTCGCGTTGGGGATCTCGTTTCGTTGCGCAACGGGGTAGCCTCGCGATAGATTCTCGATGGCGTTCGGCGTTGGAGGCACCGGCATCGCTTGCGGATAGGCTGGTGCGGCCACGGGAGCGGCCAATTTCGGCAACGGTGAAGGAGCCGAAGTAGCATTCTGCGGCAATGGCGAAGTAGCATTCTGCGGCGAAGCTAGGCTTTCACTGCTAGCATTCGAAGGGTATGGATTGGTTAGCGTGTGGACTGGATCGCCTAATCCGTTTGGCGTCAGCGTTTCAGTCGGGGCCGTTGCAGGATTCGGAAGCCCAAATGGCTTGGAAGGCGGACTGGCGAGTGGCGCTGGGGACGAAGAGCGTGGTTCGTTCATGGGAAACTGCGGCAGTGCAGGAGCAGGAGCCGACATCGTAGGCGGAGCGCTCATCGTCGAATTGGAGGGCGGCAGACCTTGAAGATCAGCGTCGGGAGCTCGTGAACGCGGTAGCTTCGGCACGGTAGCAGCAGCCGATGGCGCGGACATCAATGTCGGCGGCGAGGCTACGCCTGGACTCTTGGGACCGGCATTGCTCGGTGGCATCAGCTCTTGTCCGGCCGCTAAGACCATTTGAGAAAGATCGCGAGGCGATGTATTTACTAAGTCGTCATCGGGCCACTGTTGCACGGGGGCCTGATCCAAGGGAGCGATCGCAACATCCTCCTCTGGCATCGTCTGCATGATCGGCTCGACAATCGTCCTCAGGAAGTTTTTCGGCGCACTCTGCGGCTGGCTAGCGGCCACGGGAAGTGCGATCGGCTCAGGTTTTTGATGGGCATACTCTGGATCGACCGTGTCCAGAACACTTTCGCGTTCGCGCGAGTCTCGTTGAGCCAAAGCAACTGCAAAAATTGCCAAACCTAAAGTCAGCAAGCAGCCGGCACCAGCAATCGCAATTCGTTTCATGTCCCACGACATCCTTGTCTGGGTGGACGTTAGTTAACGGTGGCAGAACAATTCTGCTTGATTCTCATACTCGATATGAGAAATGACCGAAAGATCAATCCCGATTTAAGGTAGCTAGAAAGCCTGATTTGCCGTATAGTCTCTGGGCGAGCGGCATAGGCTTCCAGCCTGGGTAATTGGAATCCGGTGACACTTGGACATCGTTTTCCTCCAATCTTCAACCAAAATTTCAATTCAAAAATCCCACGCTTCTCATGGCCAGCAAAGAATTCGACGTTGATCAGCTCGCGGCATACCTTCATCTGAACCCGGATAAGGTTGCGAAACTTGCATCGCAAGGCAGATTGCCTGGACGCCGTGTGGGAGGAGAGTGGAAATTCCCTGAGTCGGATATCCATCACTGGTTGGAAGAAAAGATCGGAGCGAGCGATCCAAGTGAGCTTAGCAAGATGGAAGATATTCTGGATCGAACGGCAGACGCCGACGATTTCTACACCGCCTTAGCTGACTATCTACCGATTGAAGCGATAGCAATTCCATTGGATGCGAGAACCCGAGGGAGTGTGATTCGACGAATGTCTCAGTTGGCGGCGGGGACTGGGTTGCTATGGGACGCCGATGCAATGGCGGAAGCCGTAGCTGCTCGTGAAGATCTCCATCCAACGGCGCTGGAAAACGGAGTCGCGATGCTTCACCCTCGTCGCCCCCAATCTTCGATTTTGGCCGAGCCTTTGTTGGCTTTGGGGATCTCGGCAAGTCCCATTCCATTCGGAAATGCGTCAGGCCATCTTACCGATGTCTTCTTCTTGATATGCAGTACCGACGATCGAGTTCATTTAAGATTGCTGGCGCGACTGTCGCGCTTGATCTCCGACAATGTTTGGTTGACTCAACTGCGTTCGTCGAGCACTGCGTCGGAAGCACTTGAATTGATTCGTACCGGTGAACTAGAGTTGCTAGAACAACAAAATTCGTAGGAAGCTTGGCTGGTCTTGATTTCGCTGTCCGGGATTTGGTATTTGGATTTGTCGATTCGACAACCTAGATGCTTTATTCACGGAAAGCCTAACGATGAACACACAGCTGAAGACGACCAACTTCCACAGGCTTATGGCTGCGTTCGTTGCCATGTCGATGAGTGGATGCCAAGGTGGGCTTACGGGCATTCCAAGCTTGAGCAATCTCAACAATCCATCGCGAGTGCCGCCGATATCGACTGGGTCGTTTCAAATTCCACCGAATTACGCCGGGCCATCGAGCAGCGGAGCGACAACGCCACGTCCAACGACTTTGGGGCAGTTGCGATCCCTTGAAACGGGACGATCCGTCGGGGACAAGATTGGGTCGGATGGGTTCGTCGCTTCCGAATTAACGAATGGATCGTTTACGTCGAAACCCGTCGTTGCCCAGTCCGTCTCAACGCTTCAATCCTCTGCCAATCAGTTCAATCGCTCAGTGGAAGCAGCATCGGCCGCCTTTTCCAACGGAATGGGGATGAATTCCTCCAGCATTGCCCAACTCAATTCTTCGTCTGACGGTTCTAAGGAATCGGTGCCAGGTGATGACGGACCAGCCGTGATACAAGCTTCGGCGATAAAAGAGCTTCCAGATCCAAGGTTGAACGACGCCGCTCGCGCATCCATCAGCAGTGACGAAGGCATCCAATGGAAGTCATCGCAGCGTTAGTCCGATGTCGTAAGACTTCGGAGGAAGCGCAGTAGACATCGCCTTTCGAGCTGCATCCAAATTCTTACGAATTCGGCTACCATCTCCAATTTTGAAAGTTCGATGCCAAACGACGGCGGGGTTGTCTTCTGGCTACAATGACGCCCTATGACCTTGCCACCGACATCGATCGATACTTCCGTTCTTTTCTTCCTTCAGCTGGCGCTAATCTTGGCGTGTTGCCGAGCGGTAGGTTGGTTGGCGAAATACTTTGGTCAACCAGCCGTTGTCGGCGAAATGATTGCTGGTGTTTTGCTTGGCCCGTCACTTTGGGGACTTTTTTGGCCCAGCTGGCATAATGCAATATTTCCGAGTGAATCCATGCCACTGCTATATGCTGTTAGCCAGCTCGGTTTGACGCTTTATATGTTTGTGATCGGAATAGACTTCGAGATCGAGTATTTTAAGCAACACAGCAAGACGGCGATCAGTGTCTCTTTGGTCGGCATGATAGCGCTGTTTGTTCTCGGCGGAATGATCGCAATTTGGTTGCACGGCGAAGGCGGTTTCTTCACGGAGAAAACAGGACTGTTGGAAGGCGTTTTATTCCTTGGGGCAGCATTGAGCATCACTGCGTTTCCTATGCTGGCGAGAATCATTCGCGAGAACAATCTCTCGGGAACATCGCTTGGAACACTTACCCTTGCCTCGGGAGCTATCGACGACGTTGCAGCCTGGTGTGTTTTGGCCTTACTCTTGTCATGCTCAACAGGTGATCCATCGAACTTTTTAACGACCTTGATCGGTGGATTGATCTATGCGTTGATAGTATTAATGGTGCTGAGACCACTGCTTAAGAAATTTATGCGAGTTTCCCCCCAACATGCTTCACTAACGAACGGCCAGCTGACTTTCATTCTCAGCATCGTCATCCTAGGAGCGTGCTGCACAAATGCGATTGGAATCCATGCCGTGTTCGGCGCCTTCCTCGTCGGCTGTGCAATTCCCCGGGGAGTTTTCAGTGAGTCGCTCAAGAGACAAATAGAACCGATCACGCTTAGCTTGTTGGTGCCGCTATTCTTTGCCTATTCCGGATTGAATACGCGTTTAGATCTGGTAGGTACTCCATGGCTACTGTTTGTGGCCTTCGTTGCGTTCGTCGCAGCGTGTCTCGGCAAGGGTGTCG
>JANPLJ010000531.1:0-2855 GCA_031426475.1 Pirellulaceae bacterium
GCTGCTCCATGCGCAGTTCACGGCATTTTTGCTTGAGCGTTTCCTCAAGTGGCCCTTCGCCGACCAATCTTAATTTCCACGACGGATACTTGGCAGCAAGTTTCGACCAAGCGTGTATGAGTCGATCGGTTCCTTTTTCGATTGATAGTCGACCGGCGTATAAAAGAGTCATGTCGCAATCGCTACGCGCTGCCGGTTCTTGCAACGTTACCGCGGGCGGTTCGATAGCCGATGGGATGACTTCAATCTTCGGCTTTTGGCCGATGATTCCTCGAAGGTAGCTGGCGACGCCCGCAGTTTGGGCGACGCAGGCGACGCACCTTGGATATTGCCAGCGACGGGCCGCTTCCCATATCCAACCAAGTTTTTGCCTGCGAGGATCGCTTCGTTCTGATATCACGACCGGGACCGACAAGGAATAACATGCGGCGAGCGCCACGATATTCATTTTGTCGCAAAAGCTGATCGTGCAATCTGGGCGACTCATGCGCACAGCTTCCTTTACGGCCAAAATTCGTTGACGATTCGCTGAGATCGCATCCCAAATCGTACGGCTCGGACTCATTTGATCTAAGCTGATCCGCTTCACGTGCGAATCGAGTGAATATCGATCGCTGGCTTGGCTATCGAGCGTTATCAACGTGCACTCGAAGTTCCTACTCGCAAGAAAATTGGCGAGGCTACAGATTTGTCGCTCGGCTCCACCACCGGTCAAGGCATGTATGAGAAGGGTGATTCGTCGTGGCCGATCTAGCATAATCGATACAACCCATCGGACCGGAACGGTCGTCGCGTTACCCTGCGATCAAGGAAGAGACTGAATGTAGATGAAACGGGGCCTTTGGTTTATCGTCAAGTGTTCTTCCGATATTTGCCACAAACGAGGCTACTTTATGCAGTTAGTCTACTTTAGCATGCTGCTTGCTGCTTTCCTGGGCGCTATCTCGGACGAACTGTTGCATCGCGAGACGACAGAATATTGCCTGACATGGTGCTTAGGCGCCATCGCAGTCTTGGGTGCAACCGGTAAATATGCGGCATCGATTTCACGGCATCGGATCGCGGCAACGCGGAAGATTCAAATCCCCCTGGCCAACTTTCAAAAACAACATCAGCGCATCCTTTGGCTATGGATAGCTTTAATGCCATTCTATTTGTCATTTATCGGATGGGGGGCCTACGCAAAAGCGATCTTGCCAAATGTGGGTAGTCTCGCGTGGACCTTTGCATGGTGGTGCTTTCCCAGCGTTCTTCTTATGACCTTGCTCGACGCGGCACGATACCAACTGTACCGTTCGACGGGGGTCAAGGTCGTGAGTGGAGCTCGTTACGGTTGGATAGTAATCATGCTTCCTTGTTTGGCAACATCTTTACTGTGGGACGCTTCGATATCCGTTTCGGGAGGGCTTGTCGGGGCCGAACGAACTTCACCTATCGCAGTCGCTGGTTTACTAACGATCTTGATGGGGATCGTGCTTCCTTTTTTAATGATCAAGCTTTGGTCGACAGAACCGATCCAGGACACAGCCAAGGGTTCGGCTGCGATTTCAGCATGGGTGGCAACTGGCGAGGATCCGCGTTCGATTCGTCTCTGGAAGACGGATTTGTCGATCGCCGGAGCGATGGTATTGGGATGGAGTCGGCAATTTCGATTCTTGCTTCTTAGCGACCTCTTGCTTGAAAAACTGGACCGAGATGAGATTCGAATGATTGTCTTGCATGAGGCGGCTCACTGTCGGCGTTGGCATGTTTGGCTTCGACTACTGCCGGTTTGGACGATGTCGATCCCGATTATCGCGGTCCACCATGTCGGTTTGTGGAAACAAATGGCGTTTGTTTTTCCGTTTCCGAGCTTTTTCGTGGTACCTGGTGTGGTAGTCGTATCGCTGGTCTCCATGTGTTTTCTCTTGTCATGGATCGCGCGTTGGGCTGAATTGGACGCAGATATATTTTCGGTCGAACTGGCTGGTCGTCAAAGCGACGCAAAACTCAAAACGGAGGAGTTCGTCGATCGCGACCCTAGCCAGCGGAGCACGTTTTCTCGACAATTGGCCGCAAGGGCGCTGATTCGGGCTCTCGAAAAACTTACGCCCGCATCTCAATTTGCCAAAGAGACCTGGCTTCACCCTAGTCTTGATCGTCGCATTAAATCCTTGAGCCAGCGATACTTCTACGAGCCGACTCTGTTGGTAGAATCGGTAGACGAACGTAGTTGCCTTTCCTCTCCCCTCTGATGGAATTTCGTTTTGATCCCCTTATCTCGCAGCGGAGTCTTCGAAACATCGACCGACAAACGACTGGAACTTTTTAGCGAAAGTATCAGTGTTGACGCACGGCTCTATCCACAGGACATTCGTGGCTCGACGATTCATGCGAGAATGCTCAATCGCATTGGGATATTGACAGGCGAGGAAGTCGCCGCGATCGAGAGGACGCTTGCGGAGATCGAATCCGAGCTTGCAGCCGGGACACTGCCGCTTCGAACCGAGCTGGAAGATATCCATATGCATATCGAGCAAGCGCTGATTGATCGCTTGGGAGATGTCGGACGCAAGCTGCATACGGCGCGCTCGCGGAATGATCAAGTTTCGACCGATCTACGGTTGTGGGTTCGCGATGGTTTGGACCGCATCGACCGACTGCTGCTCGCATTGCAGCGGGCGTTTCTCAGTCGCTGTCACACCGACGAAGGGGTCATTCTGCCAGCGTATACGCATCTTCAGCGAGCGCAACCGGTTTTAGCTCCGCACTATTGGCTAGCCTATATTGAAAAGCTTGCTCGAGATCGAATGCGAGTCCATGATTGCCGACGGCGAGTAAACGTATGTCCGCTCGGCGGTGCAGCGGTCGCGGGG
>JANPLJ010000532.1:0-8106 GCA_031426475.1 Pirellulaceae bacterium
AAAAAATTCGCTGGTCCAGAACTCTCACATTGGCTGATATCCCAAACACGACGCCGGACGACTCCCCATGAATGTCAGTCGCATTAATCTGAACGATTTGATTGGTCAGTTTGGTGGTTGGGGTAAACGTCCAATCCCAAGTTCCATTCGCGTTCTTGACGATGCTTCCGATCGACGCCGATAATTGCACGCTATCGCCGTCTAAATCTCCCCACGAACCTGAGTTCGTCAATTGCGATAGCACATCGCCCGATACCGCGGCGTTGTTGCGAGTCAACGTAGGCAACACGTTGGTTTTCAGCTTCATTAACTCTCGACCGAATCGCGTCCCGGCATCGGCGCTGAAGTAGAGAACGTTATTGAAGTTCGTGAGACTCCGCGGCGACGAACCATCGGGACCGACGAAAATCTCGCCGTTCCCATCCTCACCGTTTACCGAAACCGCTACGCCTTGCGCATTGATCCTGAATAGTTCAACCCCTCGGCTGCTATTCCTCGCGGTGAAATATGCCGTTCCATCAACGAAGGTGAAGTTTGCTGGATTCGAGCTTTCCAAACCCGGTTCGATACCGCCCCCTGGAACCGAATCTTCCAATAGGACTGCGATATTGGATCCGTTGATTCGCCAAGCTTCATAACCAGTCGTTCCATCGTTCGCTCGGAAATAGAGCGTCCCGTCAAGATTGGTGAGATTGCTCGGCGACGAGTTTCCGTTACCAGGTAAAATCCCTCCACCCGCAATCGCGTCCTCCACAAGTTCCGCGATGCCAACCAGCGGATCGACCCGCCACAATTCGCGGCCGTTCAACGCGTTTTCCGCTCGGAAATAGAGCGTGCCGTTGACGTTGGTAAGTTCTCGAGGCAATGAACTTGCTCTGCCTGGATTGAGTCCGCCTCCCGCAATACTATCCTCGACAATCTCCGCCGGATTCGATCCTACAACTCGCCAAAGCTCGTCTCCGTTCACGCCGTCGTTCGCTTGGAAGTAGAGGGTTCCGCCGACTGCAGTGATGTAACTTGGATAGGAGCTATTGGTGAAGGGGGAATCCGGATTGATCCCGCCGCCAACGATGTTGTCTTCAACCAGCTCTGCAACCCCGCTTGTGTTGACTCGCCATAGTTCATTGCCTGTCGTGCCATCGTTAGCTCGAAAGTAGAGCGTGCCATTAAAGTTCGTTAGGTTCGTCGGCAACGAGCTATACTTTCCAGGGTAGATTCCGCCGTCCGGAAGTACGTCTTCCACCAGTGTGGCAATGCTCATTCCGTTGACTTGCCAGAGCTCTTCGCCAGATGTACCATCGTTCGCAACAAAGTACAGCGTCCCATTGACGTTCGACAAACGACGCGGAGATGAGTCGCTCGCACCCGGATTCAATCCTCCGCCCGCAACGCTATCTTCGACAACTTCAGCCGCACCGGATGCATTGATTCGCCAAAGCTCATTCCCGTTAGCGTTGTCGGCTGCAACGAAAAAGAGCATACCGTTCGCGTTGGTTAGCAGATGCGAACGAGGGTTCATCGCTTCCGTCGCTACGCCGCCAGTAGCTAGAGTATCCACGACCAGTTCCGCTAAACCGGACGGAAGGATTCGCCAGATCCCCGTGCCGGCGGTGGTATCGGCACTGAAATAGATCGTCCCGTTCACTTCAACCAGATCGCGAGGATTCGAACTCAAAGCGCCAGGTCGAATTCCACCGCCACCGATGTTGTCTTCAACGATTTCTGCAACACCAAGATTGTTCAAACGCCAAAGTTCGGTACCATTCCTTCCGTCAGTGGCCACGAAGTAGAGCGTTCCGTTCAAGACCGTCAAATTGATAGGAGAAGAGCTTGCGGAAAGAGCATTCACTCCGGTGTTGCTGCCCGGCGTGTTGATTTGTACTGCCCTTGAAGAAGCATTGACAAGCCAAAGTTCTTCGCCATGCACTCCATCATTCGCAGCGAAAAATAAAGTGCCATTTATATTCGATAGAATTCTCGGATTTGAATCGGCTGCATTGGGGTTGATATCTTCTCCAACAATCGCCTGATCGATCAGGATCGCATTTCCTCCACCAACGACTTGCCATAGCTCTAGCCCTTGCGCTAGGGTGCTAGCCGAGAAGTATAAAGTGCCATTGACGTTGATAAGATTTTTGGGTGTTGAACTCGCTGATCCGATTTCGATTCCGCCGCCAGGTAGCGTGTCTTCGACGATTTCAGCGTTTCCTCCGGATGGAACTCTCCACAACTCAACTCCCTGACTTCCGTCGTCGGCAGAAAAGAAAAGTGTCCCGTTGACATTGGTCAGGTAGTTCGGTGAAGCATTGGCCTGCCCGGGCGCGATTCCTGGCGCGGGCGTGACGGCATTGACTAGCTGAGCAAACCCCGAGCTGTTCACTCGCCATAGCTCTTCCCCATCCGCAACCGTTCGAGCGTTAAGATAAAGAGTTCCCGAAACATCTGTTAATCTGGACGGGGCAGAGCTCTCGGTTCCGGGGTTGATTCCGCCGTTGGGCGAGCCACTGACTTCGACGACCTCTGCAATTCCACCGCTTGCGATACGCCAAAGCTCGTATCCATTGATTTCGTTCAGAGCTTGAAAATAAAGCGTGCCACCACTGTTCGTTAAGTAGCTTGGGGACGAACTATCCGGGCCAGCGGCAATGCCACCGCCCGGGATGGAATTCTCGACGACTTGGGCAGGGCCACTACCGACGACACGCCACAATTCGGTTCCCACGTCATCGTTCGTAGCCGAAAAGTAAAGAGTCCCATTGAAGTTAAACAACTTGTCTGGATAGGAGCTCTCAAATCCTAGCTTAACTCCGCCGCCGGGAACGCTATCCTCGACCAAGCTAGCCAAGCCGCCATTCTGAACTCGCCAAAGCTCAGCACCGTTTGTTCCGTCGTTAGCTTGGAAGAAAAGCTGGCCGGCGACGTTCGTTAAGTATTTGGGATCGGATCCTTGAGAACCAAAACGAATCCCGCCACCTGCCACGCTGTCCTCGACAACTTGCGGGACGCCGGTTGTACTTATTCGCCAAAGCTCCATTCCATTGACTGCATCTCGAGCTTGAAAATAAAGCGATCCGCTAACTTCTGTAAAGCTATTAGGATACGAGTTCGCGGTACCGGGATTGATACCACCAGGAAGAGCTCCAGCCACTAACTCGGCAACACCGGTACTTCCGACCTTCCAGAGTTCTACGCCATTTAATCCATCGTTAGCGCTGAAAAATAGGGTTCCGTTAAAGTTCGTGAGATTCTCTGGGCTGGATCCAGCAGCCCCTGCCGCAATACCGCCTCCGGCAACGTTATCCTCAACCAGCACTGCCGATCCCGCTGGATTGATTCGCCAAAGCTCGAGACCGTTTACACCATCGTCGGCCGTAAAATACGTCGTCCCTCCCACGTCAATTTTATTGGTTGAAAACGAACCTAGGTCTCCATTGTTTACTCCGCCAAGAGGAACCCCATCCTCGACGACGCGCGCGACGAGGGCCATAAGGCGACGTTCTTCGAGACCTTCGAAGAGCAACTTACGACGGGAGCGTTGTCTGGCGGCACCCACACGGGTTCTGACTGATTTTCGCTGAATCCATGGAGAAAGGATGAGTTGACTCAGTGAATTTGACATGACGTATCCCTGGCGAAAAGATCCCGATAGCGGTCGATTTACGACCTTACCGAGGACGAAGGTGAGTCAATGAACCGATAAGCTTGAATATTCACTATAGCGGGAACGAAAGAAAAGAAAATCACCAAAATGAGCGGTACCGATTGATCCGTCTAAAAAGATTGGGATCACCAACCAGAACGGCTGAAACCCGACGTATTTCCGCCAGATGACGAGGATCCTCCTCCGGAACTTCGGCTTGAACCGCCGCCCCCCCAACTCCCGCCAAACCCGCCCCCGAAGCCCCCACCAAAACCTCCACCAAAGTCACGAGTCGACACCCTGGGCCGGCGTGCAGCTTCGCGAGCCCGACGCGCCATTTCAGCGGCACGCTCCTCTTCCATTCGTCGACGCGCGATTTCGCGTTCCGCTTGCAAAATTGCCGCTTGAGCGACGGAAGACGCAACTCGACTTAATTCGAGCACCTTCTGATACGCTCCCGACTGCAAGCTGAAGCGAGCTCGCTCCAAATCGTTCACACCCGGAGATCCCGAGATCCGCATCCCCCACGCGCCCGACCACTGTTCAGCCTGGAAAACACTTTGTGATGCTTGTTGGAAAGCCTGCAAAGCTTGGCTGGCTACCTTCAGTTCGTCGCTCAGTTTGTCTGATGCTTTCGAAATGTCCGATTGCAACTGGGATGCTTGGTCGTCGACAGACTGCCAATCTCCGTGAGGCGCGCGAAGCCATTGTTGAACCGTCACCAGTTGCTTCGCATATTGCAGGATGCGTTGGTTGAGCTCGGTGGTTAGTTGGCTGTCTGTAATTCCATCGCTCTGCGAACTTTTCACGAATTGCGTCGCCACTTCCAACTGTCGCTCGGCCCCGGCAACAGCACGCGTCGCTTCGGCGTGCCCTTGGCGATCAGCGATCATCTGAGATTGTAGTTCCTTCAAACGAACCTGAACGGACTCGATGACGCGTGCCGACTCAAACGGGTTCGGAGCTGCCCTAGGGGAGTCGATATCCTGACGATTCAGTCGTACGCTCGACGACACTTGCTCGATCGCGCGCATCGTTCGTTCCGTGACCAACGGATCTTGAGACTCACTCTGAAGGCTGAGAAGACTCGCTTCACATTGCTGTTGGCGATTCGCGTTCTCGCGAGATTGTCCCTCAAGCTTTTCGAGATGATCTGCGACACTTTGGAGAATACCCAGTGAATTCTTCAACAGTTGCTGCGCCTCCTTGGTTCGCTCGGCAGCCTTCAGCACGAAGCCCTGTTGATGCTCAGGTTCGGACAATTCGAGCAAACGCTTGACGTCCTGCGCAGACGCATTGACTTCGGCGACCAAGCTATCGGCCATCTTTTTAGCACCAGGTAGGATGTCGCCTGCGGTCTTTGGATCCTTCACACCGGCAATCCCATCTCCGATTTTTGCGCGCGATGGAGCCATATCGCTTGGCGTCCGAACCTCGGAGTATTGAACCAACATTGCCGACGCCGCATACGCTTGCTTGGCAGTCGCAATATCCCGACTAAGTTGCTCGGATCGAGATCGAATGTTTTCGAGGGCTTCCAGGTTCGCGTGGCGATCCTTGCTGAACGAATCGATCGCGAGTTTCGATTCTCGCAATATAAAATCGGCCTTTTTTAGCTCCGTGTTCATTGTTTCGATCGCGGATGCAGCGGCCTCGCTGCGTCCCTGGACAAGCATCGTCCGAGCTGCTTCGACGTTGTCCTTGGCACGAGAAAGGCAGTCATCGGGATCCCGATCCAATTCACGAAGCATCGACTCGCTCGGAAGCTTCAAGACTCTCCCAATCTCGATTCGAGCATCCGCAATGCGTTGTCCAAACGATACAAGTCCTGGACGATGTTTCTCTTGGATTCCCTTGGCCAACTCAACGCAACGCCCCGAAGTACTCTCTAATCGGCCGATGGCGTCCTTCAAATCCTTCACGCCCGAGACGATCGATTCCTTCGATGCCAAGTCAATCATTTGGTCGGCTCGATCCGTGATTTCATCGAGCACTCCATCTATCCAGTTCGATGTGTATCCCATCGCTTTCAGTTCTTCCGCCACTTTCGTTAGCTTCGGAAACAGTTCTCGGCGCGCGGAGTCCAACTGGTTTGAAAGCTGTTCCGCATCCGATAATTTACGAGTGGCATTCGGAATCGGACCTTCGATAGCTTGCACGGCGTCAAATGTCGAAAGCTGATCCGCGCTGGCCAAGTCCGCTTGGATCGAAGGCAAAAGTACTTCGACAAACTTGGGCAGCCCAAAGTAGCCATCCTGCTGGGCCGCGGTCGCAAGTTTCTGCTCGCGTTGGTTCACGATCTCTAGCTGGTTGTGCAAACCTTCAAGCGCCCCATGGACGTTCGCTAGGCTGTCTTCAAGCCTCGTCATGGATGATTGGGCGTCGACGCCGCGCTTCTTGAACGCCTGATAGACTTCTTCGAAAGTCCATGCGACTTCATCTGGCAATGAATCTTCCGAAACGCTGCCAGTGCCACCGTTCGCAGCCGAGATTTGGTCACGTAAGATCCAAGGCAGGCCGCCTCGTTTTGTAAATCGCAATGGAGTACCGCTGATATGATTGATGCCTTGCAGGTACCGAAAGCTGCTAAAAAGGTTGATCACTTGGCCGACGAGACTCTTCGGAAAGACAAGATCGCGAGCATCCTCCATCACTCGATTGACTTCCTTCGACATGATGAAAAGATCGTCAACATAATCCAATGCTTTCTCACTAACCTGACGAGTCACCCCGGAGTATCCTCGCTCGACAATCTTTTCTCGCGACCCAAGGATCTCGACGTTGCGTTGAAACAGTTGATCCAGATGATCCGTTTCGCTCCGTACCGATTGCTCGCGTTCGACAAAAGCCTTCTTTGCCGCTTCCATCGCCGGCCGTCGCTTTCGATTGAGTAACCATAGAAAGCAGGCCACTAGCGCGGCAAGAATTCCCAACATCGATAGCACGGTCCGACGAATCCAAAGACTGCGCAGCCGCACTTGATCTAGCCTCCGATTCTCTTGCTCCACGGCCTGGTCGGCTTCAGCAAGCGATCTCTCGGCCTGCACAATCGAGTCGGCGATATCCAGCTGGCCATTGTATGAACGCTCCTGCGCTGCCTTCAATAAGCCATTGGTCTTTTCGATAAAGGGATTGGCTACCTCGCCTGGCGAGCCTTGCAAAGAATGCATTCGCGACACTAGTTTTTTCTTTTGCGTTTCTAAATCAGCTGACGCCGCAAAAGCATTCAGGTACCGAGCCAACTCGTCGGCGACCTTCGCGAGACTTTGTTCGTTGGCTCGCGTTCGATCTGGTGTGAGGGCCGATTCGATAGCGGCCAGTGCCTTTCGCCAATCGAAGACCGGAGGGTTCGTCAATGGACCTGTCGCAGAAGAATGCTCTGCCCGAAATACTTTCGATTTTTGTTCGATATCATCGATCGAAGCGGTTGCGGTTGCCAATCCGGCCCTGAGAAATTCGATCGCGCGCGTCTGCTCTAACTCAGCTCGCTTGGCGGCATCGGCCTCGCTTTGACTCGCCTGATTGAGCCGACCGTTGATCGTCTTCACTGTATCCTTGACGGCATCGACGATTCGCCCGCCATTGGACATCGCTCGAAAGGCTGGCCGATCCAGTTCGCCAATCCAATGCGACCTGCCAACTCCTCGGCGATCCTGGGCGTCGGATGAAAAGTAACTAAATTTTCGCTCTCGCAAAAAGAGCACGAAAACGGCTCCATCTTTCTCGTGCGTGAAAGGGTGCTCCAATGCACCAAATTCGGTTTGATTACTTAGTCCCTTGCCAAGCGCGTATTCGACAGCGTCCAAGTCGGTATATTGCCTTCCGTCGGGTGCCTCATAAAATTCACCCGACGCGGTTGCCAAAAGCACGACCGTCCAATGAGGTCCATTCACGCGAAGCCATTGCTTCAACTCGGCCAATTGCTGCTCGCCGACCCCGATGTTTCCTTTGATGAAAAGCGGTTTATCCGTCGACCACTTCTCGATAACGTCGTGAACCGTATCGATACTTTGCGGGCTAATCTCCACGATGCCGCGTTGTGCGAAACTTGATCGAGCCGTCAACAAAACGCTGGTCAACACTGTGATCTGATAAAAGATTCGAAACGTCGATCTGGACAAGTTCAGACTCCTGAAAACCCTTTGAGCGATACACATCTTTCGACCGCATTGTACCTTGAACGCATGCCTTGGGCACCAATATGAGTAACGAAACGGCGCCCAATGCCACTGAGTTGGCTCAATACGGCTCGGAGTCGCGAAGCGACGGCATTCGAGCATCGGGCGATTCGACGTCGGTATATGCCGTCGCGTTGCGACTCCCGCCATCATCTATTGCAACTCACCTGGGGTTCCGTTCGAAGACTCACTTCACCCCAGGCTTTCAAATGACGTGGCAACCGATGTTGGAAAAAGCGTCGTGACGTTTCATGCTGTGTGTTCCCGAGATGGGATCAACACGATTCG
>JANPLJ010000533.1:0-2390 GCA_031426475.1 Pirellulaceae bacterium
CGCCGGTATACATACACTTGAGCCGGCCCGCCGGGGGTCACTTCTAAAAATGTTACTGGCCGGCACTGATGTATATATGCCGGCAGTGTGTTGTGGTCCGTATATATCAGTATACGCCCGCGCCCGCGGCTGTTTCCGAGATCGAGCGTTATCGATGTAATACGAGCCCACGCAGCGACACCCTTGAAAAAGCCAACGGAGCTCGAGCCGAGTATCCCCCTCGACTTGGAAGGGGCCGTAATACAATGTTTGAGTAAATTGCCGGCCGATCGATTCGCGGACGCCAAATCGTTGAGCCAAGCCCTTAGGAACTGTCGCTGTTCTAACCAATGGGAATCATCGGCGGCCTCGCAATGGTGGGCCGAGCGAACGGCCAAGAAAGCATAGGGGGCGTAGCCACCGTCGCCGAGACGGTGGAAGAAGTGCCTTAGACTATCGATTTTACGAGGATTGAGAAGCTTCGAGCGTCCACGCTCTTGGCGAGCGTAGCTACGAGAACTGGCGATGATTACGCTCGTTCCCAGGCTCCGGCCTGGGAACCAGATGCTGGCGATCAGCGAGAAGTCTCATAATTCTCCGCTTTTGCCATGCGCAGAAAAGTATTCATCTACGCCAGTTGCCAACTGGTCAAGCAGAGTCTTTGTGGGTTCGATATTGCTCTCCGCAATAGCCTTGGCGTGCATCATGGACCAATGCTGACTAGATGAGAATGCGAAATAATAGAAGCGTTTCGGTGGAAGTTCGACGTGCGGCTTGTCGGTTATCGTTTCATCCAACAGCGAATTCAAGTAGCTAATCGGTTGTTCGGTCACCGAGCGAATCGATGGGATGATCGGTAGAGATTGGTTTAACGTCGTTGGCGCGACTGCGATCTGCAAACTGTTAGGTGCCGTAAAGAAGCGGATGATGCTGGGTAATTGATTCTGGCGGACGATCGACGTATCCGTTGCGTTGACCCTTCCATCCTTATTGAGATCGTAAATATTCGCAATTGCGACCGAGTTAATGGCCGTAGACTGGTTTTGTCGAACGACAGAAGTATCGGTGGCGTTCGTCCGAAGCGTGATCGGAGTACCGACGTTGCCAATATTCATCTCGCCAACTGCATTACCGAAATAGAAGACGTCATTGGCGGGCAAGCCCGTATTGGAGTTGGCAAGAATGGTAACCTGCAGCCACAAATTTCGGATGGCATTGTCATCAAATTCGATTTTGAGGCGTTGCGATCCAGAGGTCCCGCCACCAGAAATGACCGAAACTGTCGGAATCGCGGCGGTCGCCACAAAGCCGCCGACGGAAATACCATCCCATGTTGCAAACTGGAAGTCGCTCGCGGTCGGCGTGCCAGTCTGGTTCGACAAGTCGACAACCATTCCATTCAGCCCACGGCTATAGTTCGTGTAATTCGCAAAAGATGTCGTTTCGCCCGGTAGCAGAGCTGTCTTTGAGACATCGATGGAATCGATTGGATTACCGTTGCCGTTCCGAAAAATGGAACTTGTTGATCGGTTATAGAAAACGTGACGATCAAGAATAACGCTTGTCGGCGGCGGCAAGTATGTCACGACGAGCCGAGGTTTTACGGTGCCCTCGGACGAATTGAAGTCGACGCCGTCGGTTCCCGTTGGCAAGACTGCCCATCCGTGATTGGTAGCCGGGTCGCTTTTCCAAGCTTGCAAACTTGCTAGAACATTGATCGATAGTACGCCTATTGCGACGTTGCCCGTCGATGCGTCCGTCGACACGATCGCTTCGATGCCGTCGTTTTGAATGCCGTTACCAAGTGTCGCCCATGTGCTGGATGCGGACCAATTGGAAAGCATGCGATGAAAATTCAGAATGTCACCGCCATTGGTGACTTGCAGTTGCAAGGTTGCAGATTGCAGCGTTGCGTTTGTTGGAATTTGGCCTGTTCCGCTGCCAAACAAATTGTCGAATCGTATCAGCGTCTGAGCATCCAACCCCGTCCCACCGGGATCGTCGCCATCAATTTTCAGTGAAGTCGCAAGACTGTTATTCGCATCAGGCGTATTCTGGTGCAAGAACGTGTCGATCGTCCCAGAGTACCCATTTAGCCCCTGCTGGAAAACAGTCGTCTGTGCCCCCGAAGTACGGATAATCGTCAGACTGACTGTGGCTGTTGAAACGCCGCCCAGCCCATCGTTGACTGTATACGTAAAACTGTCCGCTCCGTAGTAGCCATTGAAAGGCGTGTAAGTTAACGTTTGATTCGCATTGACCAACACGGTGCCATGTCCAGGCGTTGTCGTCGATGGGACGCTCAACGGATCGCCATCCAAATCGGTGTCGTTGGCAAGCACAGAAATAGTTACGGCAGTATTCTCATTCGTGGTGACCAAATCGGCGTTTGCAGTCGGTGGGTTGTTCAA
>JANPLJ010000534.1:0-2084 GCA_031426475.1 Pirellulaceae bacterium
CAGCGTTCGTGATAGAGCGACCGCTGTTGTATCGCTGTACTTGCGGGACGGAATTCCCTATCGATCCGAATGTAGGGGGTGTTTGCCCTACTTGTCAGCGTCGAATCCAAGTAGCGGCGTTGCGGATGGCGACGTCAGCCACGGTCACGTTGCAGAATTTGGATTCGAATAGCGATTCACAGGATTTTACTTCTTCGGGCCTTGAATTGGCGGCCGGTACGATGCTTGGCCACTTTCGCCTCGAGCGTCGGATTGGTCGAGGGGGAATGGGGGCCGTCTACCGAGCGCTCGATACGTCTTTGGAGAGGTACGTTGCGGTGAAGGTAGTTCGATCGAGCGAAGGGGCTTCGGAAGGCTTGATCAAAAACATGCTTCGCGAGGCAGTCGCCCAGGCACGTCTCAATCATCCGAATATCGTGACCATCTATTACGTTGGGCGACACAACGAAGAACCGTTTCTGGCGATGGAGCTCGTGGACGGACCGACGCTTGCGGACAAGATCAAGAGTCGGACAATGACGTACGACTCGGCCATCCGCGCTGGGATCGAAGTTGTCGATGCTTTGCGTCACGCGACGTATTTAGACATCGTGCATGCCGATATCAAGCCAAGCAATCTCCTTCTGAGCAGCGATGGCAATGTCAAATTGTCCGATTTTGGGCTTTCGCGAATGGCCGGTGCGGATCGTACGAATCGACCAGTTGCCGGCACGCCGTCGTATCTTGCTCCTGAATTGGTCGACGGGGCGCACGTCAGTATTCAATCAGACATGTATGCTTTGGGAGTTACACTTTTTGAACTGGTGTTTAGTCGATTGCCGTTCGAATTACGGGGAGAAACGCTGCTAGAACAGCTGCAGACGCACAAGACGGCCAGCATCGAATTCCCAAATCCCTGGCCTCAGGATATCCCACGCGGCTTCGCGAACATCGTGCAGCGACTTTTAGCGAAACAGCCTCATGATCGTTACCCTAGCTACCCCTCGTTGGCGAGAGATTTGCGATCGGTCCAACCATCGACGACAACGATTGCCGGAATAGCTCCACGAGCCATGGCATATGTTATCGATCAAGCGATGCTGCTTGCGTTGCTGTCACCGTTTGCAGCAGTCATCTATTACCTGCGAACTCAACTGGTGGCCTATCATTGGTCGATTCCGCTGATCGGCTTAGCGTCTTTGGTAGTTCCTGTCGGCTATCTGATCCTAATGCGTCGCGGCGTTTCAAGTCTTGGGCGATACCTTTTTCAACTCCGTATCAGTGAAGAAAATGGCTTGCCTCCGGGACGGGAACAATTGCTCACAAGGGAAATACTTCGCAATTTTTTTGCCTGGTTGCTCCCCCTGGGGGCCTACTTCACATTGTACTATTCGCCAACGCTCTATATGTTTCTTCGGCTTGTTGCCCTTTTCATGGTTGCTGAACTGGTTTGCTTATTAGTGACTCAGCATCGGCGAACCTTGCACGATTTGCTGTGTCGTTCTCGTGTCGTTTTGAACGTCAACCAGCCGAATTCGTTGAAAAAATGAGACTTTTCGCTAGATTGAACTCTAGCGAGCAAATAACCAAGTAAACTTGGACGGTGAAAGTTGAGTATGGTTTCGGACGTAGCCACCGTCGCCAAGACGGTGGAAGAAGTGCCGTAGACTATCGATTTTACGAGGGTTTAGAAGCTTCGAGCGTCCACGCTCTTGGCGCGCGTAGCTACGAGAGCTGGCGATCAGCGAGAAGTGTTGAAAAAATCTCTTGGGTCTCGAATAGAGGAATGGAATATCAGTGTCCGAAACGATTGCAATTATCGATTACCAGATGGGGAATCTTCGAAGCGTCCAAAAGGCGATTGAACATGTTGGCGGTCGAGCGATCGTTTCATCGGATCCCAACATCATTGCGAGCGCAGAAAAAGTGATTCTGCCAGGCGTCGGAGCCTTCGGCGATGCAATGCGCGAACTATCGTCTCGGGGGTTGGTCGATGCGATCCATTCGTTCCTTCGTACCGAGCGACCCTTCTTCGGTATCTGCTTGGGGGCTCAGTTGTTGTTCGAGGAAGGATTCGAAGGTGGCCAGCACAAGGGGCTAGGCGT
>JANPLJ010000535.1:0-2409 GCA_031426475.1 Pirellulaceae bacterium
CGATATGTTCGGCTTAACACTATCGATCGAATCATCGATTTGACAGACCATGACGCTTGAAACTCGCTAGCAAGAAAATCTAAGAGTTCCGGATGCGTCGGCGTCTCTCCGGTCATCCCAAAATCATCGACCGTGTGAACGAGCCCTTGGCTAAACAAATGCTGCCAAATGCGATTTACCATCACACGCGCCGTCAGCGGATTATTTGTTGTCGTTATCCACCGCGCCAGTTGCATTCGGCCGCTCGTGTCCCCTGGAATGTTGCGAGGTCCAACCAGTCCGGCCAATTGGAAATCACCGCGTGCAGGAACATTGCCTGGCTTGTATGCCTCGCCATCGATTCGAATGGGACAGTCTTGCGCAGCACCTTCCATTGCACCCATCGATAGGTTTGGGTCCGTCGTGTATCGCACCTCTCGATATCCGCCGCTTCGTTGCTCGCTGGTGATATCTGCCATCGAATGAATCCCCGGAATCGGCGTGGTTCGACCCTCCTTCGAAGGCAAGACAATCATCGATTCCTCGTCGACATAGTTGCCTCGTCGCTGACCAGACATGGTCTGAGTACTATAAAACACGCCTGCCAGCGCATAGTAATCATGCATCGTGATCGGTTCGTACTTGTGATCGTGACATCGTGCACAACTAACCGTCAGCCCTAGCAAAGCGCGTGTCGTCACATCGATCTGCTCGTCGATGCGATCCATCATGAGCGATTCGCCTTCAGGTTCGACGATATCCATCGACCCCAGCGCCAGGAAGCTGGTAGCGATCATCTGTTCGCGACGAGTCGCAATCGTGTCGCCTTTCAACAAATCGCCGGCGAGCTGCTCCGTGATAAACTGGTCGTATGGTTTGTCCTTGTTGAACGAATCGATCACATAGTCGCGATATCGCCATGCGTAAGTGAACGGCGCATTCCAAGTGCGGCCGACGCTATCTGCATACCGAACAATATCCAACCAATGTCGTCCCCACCGTTCGCCAAAACGAGGAGAATCGAGATAACGGTCGACGACCCGCGCTAACGCTTTGTCGATAGGCGATTTATCTTTTATGAACTCACGAATCTCCACGTCCGTTGGCGGCAATCCCGTTAGATCGAACGCGATTCGTCGAAGCAACGTATAGCGATCCGCATCCGGATTAGGATTCAAATCGGCTTGTTCCAATTTCGCAAGAATAAATCGATCGAGATCACTCTTACACCAGCTCTCGTTGCGAACGGATGGTGGCGCTTGCTTTCCGATCGGTTGAAACGACCAATGATCGGATTTCGGACGGGCACCGCGTACCGATGGCGTTGAATCGGATTGCGGTGATCGTTTGTCGGGATTCGCTTTCGAAGCAGAATCCATTTTATCGCGAGACTTCATTGCCTTCATCGATGGTTCATCGCTGAATGCGATACTGGCGAAAGCAATTACGCATACAGCCACCGTGAATCTTCGATCTGCTAGCGATCTAAGCATGGTTACACCTCATTCAATTCAATACCAGCAGTCGTTAATCCCCAGTCGGCTTGAAGTCCTGATTCACCGAGCGGCCTTTGAGGCAGCCTCGCATTTCAGTAGGCCGGAACAAGTCGCTAGCAAACTTGAATGTTGCATAAAACGTTGGCGACGCCGTTCCGGCATACCCGAGGTTTTCGATTGCCGGAACAGCGCAGATTATCTTTCTCAAATTGACGAACGCAATTAGCTGCTTGTTCCGGCCTACCGTGGTCTCGAAAGCGATACGGCTTCCAAGCCCATCGGGGGCAATCCCAGCATCATCTATCATTTCTCGCTCTTCTTCTTTGGATAGAAAACCCGACTCGCATCGGACTCGGGAATTTCGAGTGTCGGATCTCGTCGCCTCGTACTGGTTCCCTCGCCATCACGCGGACCAACCTTTGGCGACTCACGATCGCGCGGGCCGGCCTTGCTGCCGTCGCCGTCTCGCGGACTAGCTTTCGTTCCGCCGCCGTCTCGCGAACCGGCTTTCGTTCTGTCGCCGTCTCGTGGGCCGGCTTTCGTTCCGTCTCCGTCTCGCGGGCCTCGCTTGTTCACATCGCCCTTGGAATTGTCGAGTGATTGATAATACCTACGTTCATCTTCTTCTACTTCTTCCATCGCTTTGATTCTTTCCTCAACGCTCTCAATGAGTGTATTGACGTCCACAACCAGTGGATGGCTTTCGCCATACTTGCTAAGCAGCAACTTTCTTCTATCGAGCAAAACGTCGAGGCGTTCGGTTCTCAAATCTTGAGACGTTTGTTGATCTGCTCGGGGAAATGGAAGGAGCTTTTCTTGCAGCCTACTCTTTTGTTTCGACCATCGAAGATACTCGGCCTCCGTTACAATTTCATTTCGATTTGAATCGACCTTGTTCCACAATGCCGCAAACGATTCTTCAGTATATTTCTCT
>JANPLJ010000536.1:0-3171 GCA_031426475.1 Pirellulaceae bacterium
GTTATCACAGCGCGAACGTACAGTTCTGTACCATTCATCTTGTACTCGCCATGCGTTCCTTCGACCGAGGCCACGATACGTCCGGTGTTGTCTTTCGAAGGCAGCTTTTGATCCTGGGCTGGTTTGAGCGTTGCAACGAAATCGATTCGATACGTCGCATTTGGTTCTTGCTTCACCGAAACCCGAAGTGTTCGCGTCGGCTTTTCGAAGACAACATCTTCCAGCAACACACCGCTCGACGCATAGAAATCACCAGCCTTCATCGCTCGAACGAGGTGTTCCGGTGTGAGGAACCGCGATCGAACCATGACCCATCCGCGTCCCGGACGTGATCCTGGCTCGCCATGATACTCATGACTGTCATCGGTCCCCAGTCCCATCAACGGAGGCGCATCGAGGACCGTTAGTCGAATCGCATTCGCGAGATCCCAAATCGCTTCGACGCCCGGATGGTCTTTATCGCCAAGGTGATTGATCGTTGGGTGACCGTTGTATACTTCGAAGAACTGCTCTGAGACGACCGAAGCCAGGTCCTCGTAAGTGATCCCGTACTTGTAGTTTGGGTGGTTCAAGTGGGGAAGCATCTCGCGTCCCAATCGCTTCTCTTGCTCGAGCACCGAACGAATGTTGTTCTGCATCACCTCGCGGACGGACGAACCACCCAGCGGCTGAATCTGCTCGGCGAGGTTCGTCGCATTCATGTGAACCGGCTTGTCTTCAAACTTGTCGGTGATCTCTTCGCCGGGAATGAGAATGAACTTGCCGTGTTCTTCGACGAGATACCGGAACTCGTCGAGCGGTTTCAAACGAACTTCATAATTCTTGGTTCCCTTTTCACCTTTCGTCTCGACCCAGTTTTTACCAAAGCGAGCGAAATATTTATCGAGGATCTGTGCGCCGCCCCGGTCGAAAATCTTGTCGTACTTCATCCATCGCATGCCCTGACTAAGTACGTTGTGGTCCGAGAGCGCGAGGAAGTTGTAGCCTCGCTGAGCGTACCAATCGGCAATCATCTCAGGAAAATCATCGCCATCGCTCCACAGAGAATGCGTATGCAGATTTCCCTTCCACCACTGCAGCGAAGGTTCCGAAGATTCCTGAGAAAAGGAAGTTCGGACTACGGCGAAAAACAACAATACGGCAAGAAGCTTGCGATGCACGATACGGTTCTCTCGAATGGGAGGAATTCGAATTTCGAATCAAAACGGATTGGCAAGAGTAGTCTATCGCCAGTCTCATCGTTTCGCGAGAGAATTCGTGGGCCTATTTTTCTAGGTCGTCGCCAGTTTTTCGATGTTTGCAATCTTTGCCGCCGAGCTTATTGCGACGTTTTCTCGAACGCAGCCAACGCATTCCGGGCAGAGGTGGCGACTTCAGAATTCGGCGTTTGCGCCAACGACGCTTCCAAGTGTCGCTGGGCTGTGACCGTATCGCCAGCTTTCATGGCAATGATCCCCGCATGATAGAGAAGTGCTGGGTCTCGCGATCCGACAGCTAAGGCTTTGTCGATCTGTTCGCGCGCTTCCGCAAATTTACCATTGACGTACAACGCCCATGCGTAGGCGTGCAAAGTCTGAAGGTCTTGTCGACGTCCGACTTCGAGTTTGGCTATTCGCAGAGCTTCTTGGGGCTTGTCAGCATGATCCGCAAAGTAGAACGTCAGCTCGCGATTCGCGTTATCGAACCCCTCGGATTCAGCTAAGGCTTTCGATTCAAACTCAGTAAAGGCGAGCTTCGCTTCTTCCTCTTTACCGGCACGCACAAGTGCTTCGCCTACCACGAATAGATTTTCGGGATGCGGAGCTGCTTCATAGAACTCGCGAGATACGGCAGCAGCTTCATCGAATCGCTTCTGAGCCGTGCGGACCTTGACGAGATTCCCCAGTGCATAGTGATAACCTGGGAAAAGCCGGAGCGCTTCGTCAAGCAACTTTTCAGCGATATCAGGCTTACCGTTCAGCAAATGGAGATGTGCGATCTGCGTCAAAATCCAAGCGCGATCTTCCAGTTCTGAAGGATTCGTTTTGGTGTACGCCGATTGCATCAGCTCGATCGCGCCGTCGACTTGACCAAAAAGCTCGCGAAGATAGGAAGCACGCGTGAGACCAGCGATAGTACCCGGACGCAAATCAAGTGCCCACTGCGCGGCTTTTCCGCCTCGTCATAGTGACCGGTTTCAATACATGCGTCGGTCAGGAGCGAATAGACAAGAACATCGTCAGGCATCCGCTTGTTCAGGGCTCGCGCCATTTCGAGTGCTCTCGAAAACTCGTGTTTGCCCAGTGCAAGCCAAGTTTCGATCTTTCGGCCCTCGAAGTTATCAGGCACCAACTCGAACGATTTCTTCAGTGTTTCGGCAGCTTCGTCGTAATACTTGGGATCGGCGGTCTCGCGTGCTCGATTGGCAAGAGCGAGTGCAAGCGCGTTGTATGGTTCGGCGTTCTTCGGATTCTTCTCGATAGCTTTTCTAGCAGTATCCATCTTCTGTTCGGCGGGCGATTTTGCATCCGGCAAGGCAGCCTCTGAGTAAACCTGTTCGATGTTCGAAATCGTGAGTGCCAGACCGAACAGTGCGACGCGTGTAGTGAAGATAAAATAACTTTTCATACCAAGTCTCGAAAGAAAGAATCCGAACGAACGTTCAAGTACACTAAATCGAGTGGCGACGGGTGCATGCACCCATCGCCACTTTGCGAGGAACCCCATCATGCCATTTGAGCGGGTTTATGGAGGGCCACCACCCAGTTCACCTGGATCAACGTGGCGACGATCACGACCGCTTGGGCAGTCGCCAAGATATGGGAAGCTCGTTCGATAGGCGGTGTCATTCACATTCACGCCATCGCCAAGTTTGTTGTTTGGAGAGACGTTAAAAGCGGGGTTGAGAACCCCAGCAACCGCACGCAACGAGATGTCCGTCACGTCGTCGAATACTCGGCGACCATTTGGATAGCCAGCAGCGTCTCCTGCGAGAAGACCAAGCCGGCTCGCGGTGGCGATAGGTGTTGGTGCAACGCCAGTATTCAGCCGAAGCAAGTCAGCAACAGGTCCCGCTGGAGTTCCAGCCGCTGCGATGGGTGGCGCGTAGGTCACCAACGGGAGCAAATCGGTACGAGGCGGCGTTGGGATAGCCACGGCACCTCCGGTGGCAGCGTTGAGAATGCGTGCTAG
>JANPLJ010000537.1:0-1482 GCA_031426475.1 Pirellulaceae bacterium
CGCGCCGGCGGCTTCTTGACGGCCGTTGCCGCTGGTTTAGTCGTAGCGGCTTTATCTTGCCCAAATGCCGACGTGTTCACGCCAACCCAAGATAGGCCGAAGCCAAGAAAAATCATTGCAAATCGCATGGTATTATCTCTCAAACTTTGAATTTCATTAAACTTTAACTTTAACGTTCACGTTCTCGTGGGTCAGCGACTCCGCTCGCTGACATATGGGCCCGCGAACGGAGTCGCGGAACCACCTTCTTTGGTGCTCATGGAAGCTCTTTAATCATGATGTTTCGGAATTGGACCAGCGATGGCGGGCTGGTCCATTCTCCATTCTTCTTACTGCCATGATGTTGCAGACCGATCGGACCTCGCGCTGGCATTCCAGGCACTCGAGCTTCGGTCAACACCGACTCGCCGTTCAGTAAGACCGTGACCATCTCGTCGATCACCGTGATCTCAAATCGATTCCACTGTCCGACAGGCCGATCGGCTTTCACGCGCGGCGTTACAGCGGCTCGTACCTCGGGCGGCATATTTTTATCGCGACGCACGCTGTACATTTCGCCCGACCCAATCGGCCAACACCAAATATTGAGTTGATACTTGCTGCTTCCTCGCAGCAAGATTCCTGAATCGGAATCGGAAATGGTAAGCATGATCGGTTTGCCATCGGCACCGACGGCGTCGGAACCATCGGGAAGCACTTGAGCGACGCGAGGGTTCTTAAATGGCGTTTCCTTGATCCGCCAATCGACGACGAGCTGAAAATTCCCGTAGTCTCGCTGAGACCAAAGCGACTTATCGCCAGTCGCTTCGCTTTCTGCGTCGTAGTCGAGAACTTCTTTGACCACTTTCCAATGACCATTGTCTCCTTCGGGAACTTTCCAGTTTTCCAAATCGATGCCCGTAAAGATGGGCATAAAGCCCTCGCCGCTCCGCGCGGTTTCCTCAACCGTTACACCTGAGGATGGCAGCTCTTGAATTCTTAGGTTTCGGAAATGGCATTCAGAACCTTCCGACTCAAGGAAGATATAGCCTTTCCTTGGCCAGCAATCCTTTCCCACCGTCACTTCTTTTCCGTTAACGCTCAGTCGCACTTCTCCATCGTTAGCAATCACACGGTAGTGATTCCATTCTGGAGAATCATGAGAACGCTCCTCGATCGGAAAACTTCGCACGCCACTGGATGCGACCTTTCCTAGCGGAGTCATCTTCGCGCCATGAATCGGAAAGATATCACCATGCGTTGTAAATCGCTCGTTCTTTCCCTTCGCGCCATAAGCATTGTCGAGTATCTGAACTTCGATTCCACGTGTAAAAGGAATGCCAACGGATGGGATTCCGTCGCCCCACAGGAAAAGCCCAGCATTGCCGCCTGGGTGCATGTGTCGCCACTCCAATTCGACGATACAATTTTCGTACATCCGCTCGGTCCGAATGACTCCAGTCGGTTTGCCGGTCGATACGATCATTCCATCGCGGACAGTAA
>JANPLJ010000538.1:0-7049 GCA_031426475.1 Pirellulaceae bacterium
TCGTAAAATCAATAGTCTAAGGCACTTCTTCTAAAGTCTTGGCGACGGTGGTTACGTCCGAAACCATACTCAACTTTCACGGTCGTTGAGCATGTTTCAGTTGCGGGCTGGAAAATTGCACCAGCCCGCTATCGAACTTTGATCGGTACTAAGCCGATTCGCCTTCCTCAACCTTCCATCCGTACTCGACGTTCGAACCCTTCTTGCCGTCAGCACCCGCCGAAGTGTACTTCACTTTGATCTCTTCGAAATTGAGGCTGAACGATTCATGGGGTCGTCCGTTTGGTGAACCGCTAACCGAATAACTGGTGACCATCACGTTTTTCAGCTCGTAAGTGAAGTAGGGTTCACGCCCCGCATCGGTTCCGTCTGTTGTGAAGGCGATCGAAACCTTCGGGTAGATCTTACCTTTGCAAATCGATTCAGCGATGACGTTGCTCGCTTTGTCCATTTCCTTCGAGCACTGTATGTCCTCGAGTTGAGCGTTTCCGCCACGGCGTTGCACGCCAGTCTTGCCGCCACCGGCACGGTGGATGACTTGGGAACAGCTTCCCAAGTCACTCCAACCTTTGTGCCCTTTGTCCAAAGATTCACCGTCAACCCCGTCAAACTTAATGTAACAAGCCATGATACTTCAATCCTTCTTCGGCCAATTGCCGAACTGTAAAACCTGTGACCGCTCCTGTGTAGACTCCCGCGACGTACGGGGCTGGCTGTCACTTGTAACACTACAGTTCTCGCTGTTTCGCCGTGAAAGTTGCTTCGTTTTTCGTCTGTCAAAACATTATTTTTCGCCACGTTTCAATTTCAGATGGAAGCGATCTGGACACCGTTAGCCGAGTCTTCCAGTGCTTTTGCTTGTTTGTTTGTAGGCGATCGAGTTCTCGGATCGTGGGTTTGTACAGCCCCCGATCGAGGCAATGTTGTGATCAAAATGAATAATTAGCAGCAAATCCATAGCTGTAAACGCTTTTGAAACAACCAAGAAATAGTCAACCTATTTTACCGGCGCCACCGTAATTTGCTTGACCGACAGGCTTGCGTTGCCTATATTCCCGACTGTTTTATTAGCGTTTTCGAGAAGATCCATCGAGTGATGCAGTTCTAGTTCGTATGGGGAAATCCATGAAATCCAAAGAGTCATTATCATTTTGCTTCGCCATATTTTTCAGCTTGGCCATGAGTCATATCGCGATGGCCCAGATATATATGTTTGGAAGCGGTAGCAATCAGTTCAGTATGGATTTCGCGCCCATCGGCAATCCAAACAACCCCGACGATATGACAAGCGAACCGGTTGCGGCGGGTGGAGTTGGCTACAACTATATTATCGGTAGGTACGAAGTTAGCGAAGACATGATCAACAAATTCAATGCCTCGCAGTCTTTACAGATAACGCAGGATAACCGCGGTGCGAACAAGCCGGCCACCAATGTAAGTTGGAACGAATCCGCTCGTTTTGTGAACTGGCTAAACACGAGCCTGGGTTTCCAGCCAGCCTACAATTTCACTACCTCGGGAGTTAGCGACAACATCTCACTTTGGAATCCATCGGATGCGTGGCAACTTGGGGGACAAAATCTATTCCGCCACAAGGATACGCACTTCTGGCTGCCAAGTTTGGACGAGTGGTACAAGGCTGCTTATTACGACCCATCTCTGAATATCTATTTTGACTATACCACCGGCAGTAATACAGAACCTACTCCTGTTGCGAGTGGCACTGCGCCAGGCACACAGATTTATCAACAGTCATTGAATGGCGGTCCAGCCGATGTCACGGTCGCGGGTGCCATGGGCCCAAACGGAACAATGGCATTAGGCGGGAATGTTTATGAATGGTTGGAATCTGAATTTGATCAAACAAACGACAACCCTGGATCGGAACGCGAGTCCCGTGGTGGGATTTGGTTCAGCTCGCCCTACCATGTGTCATCGGTTGCTCGAGTACACGAACTTCCAACGGAAGAAAATTTCTGCATCGGTTTCCGTGTCGCGAGCCTTCCCGCAGTTCCAGAGCCAAACTCATTATTGCTATTGAGTTTGACTTGCATGGGCAGTTTGCTGTTTCGCGGTCCACGGTCCTCGAAGTAGATTTCGATGACTCAGCGAGATCGGTCGCGAGTTACTTCAAGGAAAACAATGTTCTGATTTTCCTCGGTGGTAACCCGCACGTCGGATATCAGAACTTGCGGAATCAGCCGAGTGAGTCCCATCATTTCGAAACGGTCACGGTAGACTAAGAACCAATCCATACAGGCTTCCATGTAGCCGATGTCGTCGATCGACGGCAAGAAGTTCGCGATGACCAGTTTACCGCCGGGCTGAAGCATACTGAATAGATGGTACGTCAAACGCTGCGCTGTTTTCTCGTTGAGGTAATCGTAGAGACCTGTTGAATAGACTAGGTCAAAAGATTCTAGGTTGAGTTTTCCGGCCAACATCTTTCGGATATCTGCCAACTGTGTAGTCACCCCGTATCGGCCGTAATCCCGTTCAACGACTTCCAAGCTATTCTTATCGGCGTCAAGTGCAAGATAGCTTTCGAATCGTCCGCGTCGTACTGCCGAGCTCATCGACGCTTCGCGAAGGTGACCAGATGCGACGGCAAGAATCCGACTCGAGTAGCTCGAACGAAGTGAAGCATCGAGCAATTCAGCGATGAATTCTCGCCTGGCTCGAACGCCCGACGAAGCTGCGGCTTTGGTCGTGTAGTCGAAAACCTGCCGTCCAATCGCCGACATTTCAGGTAAAGCACAGTCGTCTTCCTGGCTATAAATCATGTCCATCATAACAGCATCACCGGCGTAACCGCGTGGGCGGCTAAACGCGCGATGCGTAAACGCATCCTGGTGAACAAGATTGAGGACTTTCGAGCGCCGAATCCTTTCCACACATGCAATCCAATCTTGATGCGAAAGATGATGTCGCAATCGATTGCATTCAACAAAAAGTGTATTGATTGCTGACTGCGACAACGCGGAATCATTAGATGCATCTTGAAGTTGCTCCGCGACGTTGTCCAAAAAACGCAAGTCGAGTTCTGGTGAGTACACCACGGGCTGATCAACACGCAGAATCCTTGACGGAACGCCGACACTTGCAGATGGTGCAGATGGTCTTGTATGACTTGCAGATACGCTTGCCATGAGAATCTCCTAGGCGAAATATGAATCTAAAAAAAGCGGGACAGTCACTTCGAACGAAAAGGCACTGGCAGGTCAAAAAGGATGGTGGGGAAGAGCCTTCATCAATGCCGGACGCAAGATAACGTCAGTTGCAATTGGTACCAAAAGGATTCACACGAGAATTATCAATTTTGGGATAGACGCATTGGTATAACCAATACATTCCGAAGACTTTTTCTAAAGAATGATATGTGTATTGGTTATTTCGTTTGCCAAAAGAATTTCGGGTGTTCTACTTCCGTAGACTTTAACTGGCGACTTGCCTACTCGGCCATCGCTCTAGCGGGCAAAAGGAGTTGCGGCAGTGTCACGAGAAGAGAAATCGAATCAAATTCTGACGGCCAACGCATCACGAATGAATGAACGTCATTCCGGAATTCGTTTGCTGGATTGGCTTGATACTGGCACCGAAGCGACGCGTCTGGAACGCATTCTACACGCAACTCGCCAGGTATTGCTCAAAGTCGGGCAACTGCACGACAAACGTGTCATTCATGGGTGTTTGACGCCGGACGCAATCACTGTTTCACCTGAGTCGGGAGAGATCCACTTACGTATCGAGTCGGATAGTAAGCAAGACGACTTAGCGAATTTGGACTCCATAAAAGATGCTTGCTATCTAGCTCCTGAGCAGACTGGAGTCGTACAACGCTCGACAACTCCTGCAACCGATCTTTACGCGATAGGCCTTATTCTTTATCGCTTGCTTACGGGTGACAATCCGATCAATGCGACGAGCCTCAATGAATTGCTTGTTCGCCAAATGACTTGGATGCCTTCGAGCCTTCGCATGAAGGGACTAAGGATTCCAAGAGCTTTGGACGAAATGGTTTTGCGACTTGTCAAGCGAAATTCGCATGACCGCTACCAAAAAGCTTCGGCCGTCTTGCATGACGTTGAATCGATTATCGAAATCATCAGAAACGAACGGTTTCATGAAGGCAATGCGATAGGTTCATGCGACACGCGAGAAAGGCTTGCTGATCCTTCCTTCGTTGGGCGTTCGACGTGGATCTCCACCTTTATCGACCGAATCGAGACTGGTATTGATGCCTGCCATCGTCCCTGGATTATTCAAGGGGCTTCTGGACAAGGTAAGACGCGACTTCTGAGTGAGTTTGAGAATGAAGCGGCAAGTCGTTCGCTGGTCGTGCTCCGGCTTTCAGGGACGGAAGGCGAGCATTCTCGGCCGTTGGAAGCAATTTCGACGATCATCCAGGAGCTCAAGATCGCCTGCGAGAAAGACGTGAAGTTGACTGTCGCGTTACAGCAAGGACTTTCCCAGCACTTCGAGAGTCTTCAGCCACTCATGCCTTGGCTATGGGAATCTCAAGTCGCGGTACAAGAAGAAAAGGGCCCCGAAAGCTTCGCCGGAAGAAGGCTCAAGCAGGCATTGCAAAGTCTGGTTCTCGCACTCAGTCGCCTAGATAAACGAATCGTACTTCTTATCGACAACCTGGATCGATGCGATACGATTTCGAAAAACTTGTTTGTCGATTGGATAAATGCTCAACAACTGAATCCGAAGGGCCGCCTCTTTTTGGTCGCCTCGATGACGACCGAATCGTCTGAACTTGTCTCGGGTGCGGACAGCAATCCGCCGGATGTGCTGAATCCGTTGAGAATGCCTGACATCGTTCTGATGTTGCGATCAATGGCAGGTGATTTTCCAGCAGACGCCTTGTCGTTGATTGCCGACGCGGCGCACGGCAACGCCTATATGGCGATCTCTTTGCTACATGGCATGCTAGAGTCCGGAACGGCCATTCCGAGCGCCTATGGTTGGAAGATAAGCTCCTTGTCGGTGGAATCCTTGCAAGGACTTCGCATGACGGCGAACGATCTGACCTGGAGGATACAGGGACTCACAACAGAGTGCAAACGGCTTCTAACGTCGGCATCTGTACTCAGCAGAAGTTTTCAATTTGAGGAAGCGAGAACCTTAGCACGCCTAGACGTTTCCGAAGCCCAAGCTGGGCTTGAAATGGCGATACAGCGCCAGCTGGTCTGGGCAGATTCGAATCGAAAGAACATCAGTTTCTTGCATGATTCTATACGTCAAGCCTTTCTAGACGAGCTTCAACCGCGACAGCGAGTTGCTTTGCACCTTCGAAGTGCACGAATGATTCGTCGTCAGTCTTCGGATCGTTGTTTCGAACTGGCGAATCACTATGATGCGGCAGGACGCGCGGAACAAGCGATTGCATTTGCGCTGCTTGCCGCCAAGCAATCTCACGTGCAATATTCCTACGATCATGCCATTCGGTACTATGAGATTGCTTTGAAGTGGCTTCCTGTTGAAGAGACTCAACGGACAGGCAGGATAACCGAAGAGCTGGCCGAAGTATACTTAAGTAAAAGCGACTACGAATCAGCTGAGAGGGAGTTTTTCAAGGCGCTGGGTATGACGAATGACCAAGCGACAAGAATGCGGATCAAAGGCAAGATTGGGGATATTCAATTCAAACGTGGCCATATGAAAGCGGCCGCCAACTGTTATCTGGAAGCGTTGTCTCTGAGTGGCGTTAACCTTCCGACAACGCGCAGTGGGATGATGTTCGACTTGGTTTTTCAGGTTGGAAGCCAAACGTTGCATTCGCTTCGTGGACTACGGGCAAACCGACCAGAGGCCAATTCATTGCAACGCATGCGGTGGAGTGTGTTGAGTCGCTTGGCACACACCTATTGGTTCAGCCGCGGTCCGCTCTGGACTTTGTTGGCGCACTTGCGGGGAATGAATGAAGCGGAGTGTTTTCGCAATTCTTCAGAACTTGCAAAAGCATACTCGGAGCATGCACCGGTTTGCAGTTTACTTGGACAATTTGCACGGGCAGATGAGTATTCACATCGGTCGCTGCAGATATGCATCGAATTAAACGATGCTTGGGGGCAGGGCCAAACACTCTCGTATTCGAGCGTTGTTCAACTTGCCGCCACGCGTTTTGCAAGGTGTGAATCGGAGTCGAAATCCGCCGTCGATTTGCTTCAAAAAGCTGGCGATGCTTGGGAAACCAATATGGCCCGATATCAAGGCGCCAACGCGGTTTTTCGGTTAGGTCGATATCGCGAAGCAGCCGAAATGGCCCAGCTAATGCACCGTTCCGGTATTGAAATCGGAGATACCCAAGCCTCCGGAATAAGCCTCGACATTCTGATGCGAACGGCGCCGAGTATGGTTTCCGAAAAAACCGTTGAGCAACAAGCTTCCATCGATCGATCGGATGCGCAGAGTCACGCACAAACACAACTCGCCTTGGCAATACTTCGTTTGCGGCAAGGGCGCGTTGGGGAATCTGTTGAAATACTCGAAGGCTCTATTCAGCGATGCAAGCAGGCTGGACATCTCAACACCTACATCAGTCCCTGCTATGCTTGGCTGGCAACTGCACGCAGGATGGTTTTCCTTTCAACATCTCGACAAAATGTTCCGTTGAACCACAAACATATGGAGTTGATGCAAAGGGCAGTTCATCGAGCTCTTCGCGTTGCTCGCAAGTATCCAGCAGACTTACCGCACACACTTCGCGAGAATGCTCTGCTCCACATTCTGCAAGGTCGAGTTTTCCTTGCTAGGCGGTCCTTTGACCGAAGTCTTCGGGTTGCACGCAAGATTGAGAGCTCGATGGAGGAGTTTGAATCGTTACGATGTATGCTGGAACTTCGGGAAGAGCTTGGATCCACCCTGTTTCCAATCGCGGAAGAGTGCTTGGCGAGATTTCGACAGCTTCAAAATGACTTTGCCGAGTCGATTGCGGTAATCAATGTGAAACAACATGGGCAAGCTTCGTTGTCATTGGTCGATCGCTTCGATATGTTGCTCGACGATGGACGTCGCATTGCTGGTTCACTCAACAAGGACGC
>JANPLJ010000539.1:0-2979 GCA_031426475.1 Pirellulaceae bacterium
TTTTTGCTGCCTCACAAACAATCAGAACAATGCACAATAGCGGAGTTACCGAGCAATATAAAAAGTCGCTGGGTCTTTTATGTCGGCGGTCAAAATGACTCCAGAAGCATCGAAAACAACTCCAACTACGACTCTACTGCAATCTTTCAAGAAAATCGGAATGCCCATTGCTTTCTAAGTGAGTAGCCGTACCATGGAGCATGCTGTGTTAGCTGTGTCCGAATAAGACAGAGTGAACGCTTCGACATATTCGGTCGACTAAATAAATCGCAAACAAGTCTTGAGCTTGTGGGCGCGTTAATAAGTAAGCCGACGCATGGAAATCTTCAAGGGTTTCCATGCGTCGGCTTTTTTTTATTGTGATTGGCGTTGTAGTGTATGACGAGCTTAAAAAACCACGAAAACGAGACAGTTATAGAAAAGATTGAGAACGCGATCACGGGCCAGGACGAGCCAATGGGCGATGTTCATCCAGGCGCTCCGGCGGCACTTGTTATGGGAGCCTATCCACTTATCCTCATCGCAATGCTAACTCTCGCGGCGATCTACTTCGGTTATCGACAAATCACCCATGACGCCCCCCAACCGACGCAAACGTTGCAACTTCATGACCTTCGTTAGAACGCACCTCAAAACAGGTCGCAGAGCGCGGACGTCCTGTCCACAAACCGGTTTTGGGATAGGTTGTTAGTACTGAACCGGCACTTCGCAAAAATCCATTCTTTTCACCATCGGCAGGCCACCTATGAAACAACGATCCGCGACTACTGTCGAAGCTAACAGTCCTCGATCGAGCGACACGATGAATCGGCGGATCGTCTTGAATTCCCGGCCTTCGGGATCACCTACGGCAGAAAACTTTCGAACCGAAGAGCTCCCAACACCCGTTCCCAAGGCAGGCCAGATACTGCTGCGAACGCTTTATCTCTCACTCGATCCCTATATGCGTGGACGAATGAGTGATGCCCCATCGTACGCCAAGCCTGTCTCGATTGGTGACGTGATGGAGGGAGGAACCGTCTCGCGTGTGGAGGCATCCGAACATGCGGACTACACGGTGGGAGACTTGGTTCTCGGATACTCTGGATGGCAAGACTACGCGATTTCGTATGGCGCGGGATTGGTAAAGCTTGACGAAAGCCTCGTGAAGCCGTCCCTTGCACTCGGCGTTCTCGGAATGCCTGGATTTACTGCTTATATGGGGCTGTTGGATATCGGGAAACCCAAAGCTGAAGAGACTGTCGTCGTCGGAGCAGCGAGCGGTGCTGTTGGTTCGGTCGTTGGTCAGATCGCCAAGATCAAAGGATGTCATGTCGTCGGTGTCGCAGGCGGTGTCGAGAAGTGTCATTTCGTGAAAGAAGAGCTAGGGTTTCACGCGTGTGTCGACCACCGAAGCGAAACTTTCGCGGCCGACTTGGCGGCTGTCTGCCCAGATGGCATCGACGTCTACTTTGAGAGCGTAGGCGGAGCTGTTTTCGATGCCGTCTTGCCGCTCCTTAATGTGAGCGCTCGCGTTCCGTTGTGCGGGTTGATCGCTCACTACAACGACAAGTCCCTTCCGAATGGGCCCGACCGGATGTCACTTTTGACGCGAACGATTCTTACCAAACGCATGAAGGTGCAGGGCTTTATTATCTTGGAAGACTACGGCCATCGATCCGACGAATTCTTTAGCCAAATGAGCATTTGGGTTCGAAGCGGCATGGTCAAGTTCCGTGAAGACATCGTCGATGGACTGGAAAATGCACCACAGGCTTTTATCGGACTGCTCGAAGGAAAAAACTTTGGCAAGCTCGTGATTCGCGTCGCTCAGGAATGAAAACGGATATCCCGTCGTAAAGACAGATCCGAAAATCGGCGATTCCACATCAGCAGAGCTCTTGACGGGAACATTCTCCCGAAAGCCGGCCGTTCGTACATCATTTGAGACGGAAAGACTTTGCAAGTCGCTACTTCTTCTTCGCCTCTCGAAAGACCGGTGGTTCGGCCAAAGTGAATACAACGACTTCTTCTCCCGTGATCGTGCTAATGTCATGATGTAAGCTAAGAACTTTGACGCCCGTTATCGTTTGCAGCAAGGCTTCCATCGTTGGTCGAGCAATCTCAATGAGGTGCGTCCTGACTTGTTTCAGCAGATCACGCCCTTTTTCGGCTTGAAGTGTTTTGACAAGATGCTGCTCCGCTGCGGTCAAAACGCCCTTGAGCCTCACTATAACCAGATCATGGATCAGGAAAGCCTGCACATCCTTGGGGCCACGTCCCATGTATTCCAATTCAAAGCGTGACATCCCCTCGCTGATGGCGGCTTCGATCTCTCCTTGCGTTTTCATCAACGTTCTCCTGGTGGACACTAGGTCAAAGCCAAACTGGCCCCTCTCGATCGCGTTTCATCGCATTACTTTGCTTCGCGAACAACGATAGGATATCAGAAGGAAGCTCGGCCGATGCTCGATTACCAACCGAAGCTTTCCCATGAGTACAAGGACGGAACAATTCGCTTCTTAGACCCAATGAATTCAACTTTATTTGCACGCGGCCCATTGCATCCTGTATCGTTCAACGATAGGGTTAGGTCATCGAGACGCTTTCTGCAAGATTGAAGCGAATTCGAAGAATTCGGACGACTAAGTAAATCGCAAGCTGGGTTAGAATCAGTTGGCGCGTTAACCAGTAAGCCGACACGCGAGAAAATCCATGGTTTTCTCCCTTGTCGGCTTTTTTCGTTTTGTTAGGACCGTTTAGGAAAAGTCATGTCTGCAACACGAGAAGCAACCAGCCAGTCGACCGTGCTGGAGATCTATTCCGATCACGAGGAAGCGGAGAACGCAGTTCGTTTTTTGCAAAACGCGGACCTACCGATGGAGAAGCTATCGATCATCGGTAAGGACTTTCAAACGATTGAGCATGCAATTGGATTCGTAACGACAGGCAGTACGACGGACTTCCAGTTCGTCGACAAACCTTGGCACCGACGGGCTG
>JANPLJ010000540.1:0-2263 GCA_031426475.1 Pirellulaceae bacterium
ACGCGACGCGAGCAGCGCGGGCTCCGTAGCCTGACTTGTTCGTTGGATGCGTATTCGATCCAAGATCGCTACTCGTGACCATCCACGTGTTAGGATGCGAAGCAATCTTGAGATGCAATTCGCGATAGAGGCCATCCTTCGTCGGCGGAACGACATTTGGTAAAGGGCTAAACTTACTGGCTTGATTGGTAACGGGATCAGAAGGATCCCACGCGCAACCGTTTCCACTCGGCTTTTGTACGTATAAGAATGGAAACTCTCCTTGGTTCCAATCATTTCGCCAACCACGAATCAAAGCACCCATGACATTAAATTGATCGACACCGTTTATTGCTGTGCCGCCTTCGCCTTGATCCCACAATACGCCTCGAATTCCATACGCGACTGCTGGACGAACATGTGCTTCATAGAGGTGACCGATCTTGCCACCGCTCACTTCGCCCGGCGGAACAGGAGCGTTGGGGGCGCGAGGAATCTTTTCCTTTTTATCTTTCGAAGCGGCAGCGGCGACTTTCCATTTTGCTGTATCAACTTCGTATTTCGATTGAGCCGCGACCGGATCGTAATTGGCTGCCGCTTCTTTCGCTTGAGCTAAGCAGTGAGTATCAGCTTGGTACATTTCCTGCGTGAGCCAATATCCAGACGGAGTTCCACCGACCGCGCCAAGCATCAATCCGACGGGCAGGTTCAAAGATTGCTGGAGCGATACACCAAAACTGAACAGAAGTGCGGAAGCGGCTTCGTTGTTTTGCAATGACGATTCCTGCCAACCAGTGTTCCCGGATATTTTCAACAATCGCAATTGGGGAAACGACTTCTTTGCCATTTCTGCAAGTACCGGATCATTTGCTGCATAGCCCTTTACCGTACCTGCCATGTTGGATTGGCCAGAACCGACCCAGACTTCACCCACCAAAACATCTTTCAGAACGAGGGTGTTCCTTCCTCTCACCGTGAGCGTCCGCGGTTCTCCAAGTCCGAGCGGCGCAAGTTTAACCTTCCATTCACCTTGACCATTTGCTTTCGTCGTTAATTCTTGCTTGTCGATGGATACGCTAATCTCTTCGCCGGGCGCAGCCGTCCCCCAAATTGGTAACGGAATGTTACGCTGTAACACCATATGATCGCTAAATAATTGCGGCAATTTTACGTCTGCGAGCAACGTTTGTGTGCAACAAGAAACTAAAAATGCAAAATGCAGCAAAGCATGTCTCATGGGTGTGGTCCATTTCGTGGAGAGAATAAATTCCGGAGGGGTCTACAGTATAGCTCACGAACGCTACCAATTATCGGTACGAAACGGAGATGCCGAGAATCCAGATTGATTGATTAGATTACACGTTGGATTTCCAGCCCAACCGTAGCGCACTGCCGCCGGCTCCATGATGGAGTCACTCCATACGACGATCTTTTCACCGTCGATTTTCGTTTGGGCCCAAACGAATTTCTGGTCACTCCCCGCGATCGCAAATCCTTGAAGTTCACCAGAGGACGCTTTGAGTCCGGCTGCATGGTCGAAGCTTAAGACTAGCGTGTCGCCTTCCTGGTGTGCTTCGCGAAAGAGCGGGCCCGTCCAGAGATTTTTGTTTTTCTCGTAAACATCATGCAGGACGATTGTCGACAGTCGTTCTGCGAACTGAGTTTTGTTCGTTGGATGCCCAGCGTTCTCACCTCCAAGATCAATGGTAATCGCCATCCCAGTATTCGGAACGGACAACGCTTGCAGTTGTCCTTCACGCACGGCAACTCCCCATCCGGTCGGTTCGCTAGGCAAACGCTGAGGCTTGGAAAAACCCGGCAACTGGACCCACGCCAAGTAGAATTCGTTGCCCCAGTGTGTCCGCCAATCAGCGACTAGTAGTTTGAGCTGTTCACCATACATGCTTGTAAATGGTCCAGCAGCATTCCGTTCTCCCTGATACCAAATGCAACCTCGTATCGTGTAGGGAACGAGTGGTGCAATAACTCCATTAAACAAACTGCCTGGTGTCATCACACGCAGATTCTTGAACGGAGTAGGAGCCTTGGGAGCCGTGTCGCTCTTTTTCACCGCCCCAGCTCGTTTAAGCAACCATTCCTTCTTCTTTTCGTTGAAGTTCCTCTGCTCATTCTCAGGATCAAAACGGGCGACTCGCTTTGTCCAATCGTCGAGTAGTGGTTTTAGCGTTGGCGCAACTTGCTGAGGCGCCATACTTGTCCATGCTTCGATCGGTGTACCGCCCACCGAGGCGCTCAAGATCCCAACAGGCACTCCGAGCTGCTG
>JANPLJ010000541.1:0-1984 GCA_031426475.1 Pirellulaceae bacterium
ACCGTCGAGCTTTATCATCATGGTCGGTCTCGTAGCTAGCTGTGTCGCTGTGCGTCGACGCCTATAGCAAGTAGGTCGAGATTCAAGCTCACCATCGAACGAGCGCGGTTCCCCAAGCCAACCCGGCGCCGAAGCCGCACATCAGCACATGATCGCCGCGTCGTAGGCGGCCTTGAGAATTGGCGTCGTCCAAGGCCAATGGAATGCTGGCAGCCGATGTGTTTCCGTATCGGTCGAGGTTGACAAAGACACTTTCTTTGGGAATCCCGAAATGGCTCACCGCCGAGTCGATAATTCGGATGTTGGCTTGATGAAGCAGAACAAGATCGACCTGCGAAAAATCGTAGCCAGCGTAGACCATGCAATCGCGGCAGCTATCATCGACAACGCGCACCGCCCACTTAAAAACACCTCGGCCATCCATCGTGAGGTATTGCTGGCCAGCTTCGATACCTTGACGCGACAATGGCTGTCGCGACCCACCACCTGGAATACAGAGCATCTCTGCGCCGCTTCCTTCCGAACCCAACGTATAGGCCAATAGCCCGGGCTGGCCGCTATCGCGAATCGCGTTGCGAACTTGCGAAGGCACAGGTTGCCCCAGGTGAGCCGAATGGGCTGTGTCAGCGACAATGAGTGCTGCGCCCGCACCGTCACCGAAAAGCGGATAGGTCTTAATATCGGAGGGATTGATGGTGCCGCTCATGACTTCGGTGCCGACCACCAAGGCTCGCTTAGCCATCCCGCTCTGTACAAAATTCGCGGCGGTGACCATCGCATACATGAATCCGGCACAAGCCGCGTTGATATCCATCGCCGGTGAAATGCAGCCCAGACGGCGTTGGAGCAGGCAAGCGGTCGACGGAGTGAAAAAATCGGGGGTCATCGTGGCGACGACGATCAAATCGACATCGCAGGCCGCAACGTTTGCATTGGCTAGGCAGCGAATGGCCGCTTCGTAACCTAAATCGCTGGCTGCTTGCCCGGCCGCGGCTCTTCGGCGCTCGAGTATTCCCGTCCTTTGCAGGATCCAATCGCTGTCGCACCCCAGCGCGACCAAGTCTTCGTTCGTGACGATTTTGTCCGGAACGTAGGAACCCGTCGCGGCGATTCGAACCCCTAAGCAACTCCCCATGCGACTCCGGCCGCTCAGACGGCGATCCATGGCAGTCTTCGAAGAAACGGTGAGATTGGAGATTTCAGGCATGGATCAAAACAAGAAGCTATTGGGAACTATGAAGGCTAGGGTCGGCAAGTCCGCCTATGTTACTCGCGGAAATCGTAAGATGTTAGCTCCAATTGGGTAGCCGAATTCGTAAGAATTCCGCCACTTCTCGATCAATAGCCCGAACGTCGAGTAGGTTAAAACAGGTAACGGACGTCCGCGGCTCGCCGTCAATCGCCCGAATTTGGCGACTCCGAACCTTCTGGAAGCAATCGCTTTCTATATAAGTTAGGAGCGCTTTCAACATCGCTGCTGAAGCATCCTATCGACTAAAAATCCTGAATTAGGCGTAAAATACGCCCAGGTTTAGTAATTGGCAAGAAATTCGGCTTGCGGTAAAAGGGCGGACTTGTACACTTTGGCACTCGATTTGAGGGTCCATGCAGACAGAATTTGCCGGTGTAGCTCAGTGGTAGAGCGGCTGATTTGTAATCAGCTGGTCGGGGGTTCAAGTCCCTTCGCCGGCTCTCGTATGTGATTTAAAAAGGTGCCTGGAACTCTGAAAGTATCGTAAAGCTTCGAAGTTTTGATGACTTTGAAAGTTCCAAGAACCTTTTTAAATCATTAGAAATCGCAGCGAGACGGAAGGTTGCCCGAGTGGCTAAAGGGGTCGGACTGTAAATCCGATGGCTTACGCCTACGTAGGTTCGAATCCTACACCTTCCATGGTACGGCTTTGGACTTTGGGCTTTAGGCTTTAGGAACTGACTGGCATACGTCTATCTTTCCTAAAGTTTAAAGCCTAAAGCCTAAAGTCTA
>JANPLJ010000542.1:0-5029 GCA_031426475.1 Pirellulaceae bacterium
GCTGCGATCGATAAGCGACGCGGGCCATCTCTTTCGAATCGTGAACGACGAAGGCAAGCCCGTTCCAACGGCCCGCGTCTTGCTGGGTGAACGCGAGTTTGCGCCGGATAACGACGGAGCAATTGTTGTCCCGTTTGCATCGTCCGTTGAAAATCGGACGGTTATTCTCGCGGATGGATCGTTTGCTTCGCTCGAGAAATTTCATCATCTCGACGAAGACTACGAGTTGGCTGCCGGATTTTTGGTTGAACCTCAGTCGTTGCGACCAGGAGCCAAAACCGCTGTCGTCGTTCGAACACAGCTTACCTGCAACGGTGTACCCGTGCCGATCAGCATGCTCGAACAACCTCAGTTGACGATCACGGCGACCGATCAAGATGGCATCCAGACTTCTCAATCCTTCAAGCAAATCGAGTTATCTGAATCGCTTGACTTAAGCCAAGCGTTTCTCGTCCCGCAGCGACTGGTCTCGCTTTCATTCGAATTGAGTGGCAAAGTTCACAATCTAAGCCAAGCGATCCATCAACCGATTGCGGCTTCGCATTCGATCGCCGTCAATGGCATCGCATCGACCTCACAAATTGGCGATTTCCACCTTGCAAAGCATGCAGGCGGCTTTCGAATGGAGGCGCGCGGTCGAAACGGTGAATCGATTTCGCGATTGCCAGTTCAGCTCCAAGTTAAATTGCAGGGCATGCGCCAACCGATACAAGCAACGCTCGCGACGGATCAAAATGGCTTTGTGGATCTAGGAGAACTTCCCAATGTCCAGCATGTAACGGTCTCAGCAGATGGATTTCTATCTCGAACCTTTACGCTCGACGAAACATGGTTGAATTGGCCATCCACGCTTCACTTGCTCGAAGGGGAGGCGATCGAGCTCGCGTGGCCCGATGCAGATGCAAGCATCGCGAAGGATCTGAAAAGATTCTCGTTGCTTGAATATCGTGGCGGTCAAGTAGTGGCGGCGTGGAGCCAAAAACTTCGAGTCGAAAATGGAAAACTACTCTCCGACAAGCTTCTTGCCGGTACATATCGGTTGACCGACTACCCAACGGGAGCGTCCGTAGTCGTCGAAGTCACGCAAGGTCGCGAAGAAGGCGGATTTCTGTACGGCCGAACCAAGTCGCTTGAACGCCAGCGTTCGAATCGAGCGTTGATCCGATCGACATCGATCGATGCAGGTAAGCTGACCATTCAATTGGACGCACATGATGAATCGACTCGCGTGCATCTAATCGCTGCAACCTTCGACCGTTCACTCGGTGCAATTAGATCGATGGAATCAGTGATCCCGTCAATCCAGCGATTTAACCATGCCGCGATTCCGAGTTTCTATCTCGATTCGATGCGTCTCGACGAGGAGTATCAGTACGTCCTTCAACGCCAGCTTGCCAAAAAATTCCCGGGAAACATGCTGCCGCAACCTAGTGTGTTGCTTAACCCTTGGGAGCTTTCCATGACGAGCAACGAAGCTCAACTGGCACAGGCCGGCGATTCAATCGCAAGCATGGCCGCGAATGCACCTGCGGAAACAGCAAATCCGAGGCTACCGAGTTTTCGAAACCGCTCGAATACGGAGGGTCCAGGCTCGAGCTACGATTTTCTAGCCCGCGGTGCCTTGGTGGTTTCGAACTTGCGACCGAATGAGGCCGGACAAGTTTCCATCGAAACGTCTGTCATCGAAGGCTTGACGAACGTCATCGCTTTGGTCGTCCATCCCAATGGAACGACGTATCGACGCATTGCATTACCGCTGGAGAAACCTCGAATGTTGGCTGACAATCGGTTGGGCAAAGCCTTCGAGCCCGATCGAAAACTAGCCGAACGTCAACGAGTTCGAGTGCTAGCCGCAGGTGAAAAAAATGATCTGGGCGAAGCTATCTCGACGCGTGTTCGCGCCTATGGTTCACTTGGCGAAATTTATGCACTCTATAGTACGTTCTTGAATCAAAACGCCGAGTTCGCCAAATTCCAATCGCTTCAAACTTGGCCATCGCTTTCGGACGATGAAAAACAAATCCAGTATGGTTTGCTCGCATGTCATGAAATGAACCTGTTCCTTTATTTTCATGACAACCCCTTCTTCAATCGCGTCGTAAAGCCATACTTAGCGAATAAACTCGAAAAACAGTTCATCGACGATTGGTTGCTCGGACGCGACCTTGCTCGATATACACAGCCATGGCGTCTCGAGCGAATGAACGCAGCCGAGCGAGCTTTGCTCGCGCAGCGGCTCCCGTCGCAGCAAGGTTCCGCATCGCGATGGTTTCGCGACAACCTAGAAATCCAGCCCGAACATTCGAATCCAGACTTGCGGGCAAAGTACTTCGGTACCGCGCTGATGGGCAACGCAATGAGCGTCGATGATCCTTCAATGAATAGTTATTTCATGGAACCGGAGGCGACTGCAGAACGTCTGAAAAGCGAGAGTTCCGTAGAATTGCAATTCGATGCCGCAGGAATGGGCGGATCACTGGGCGAGCTCCGAGATTTACAGAGCAATCTACCCAATCTTAGTTTGATGCAAAAATCCCAAAGGGCTGACAAGAAAGCAAAGCCTCAGCGCAGGCAAATGGAACTCAATCGCGGTATCCAGCTTTATCGCCCGCTCGAAGCAACCCGTAAATGGGCTGAATCGCAATACTATCGCGTACCGCTTTCCAGCCAATCACCGTCGTTGGCACGTGTGAATCCGTTCTGGCAAGACTTCGTCGATCATGCTACGGACAAACCGTTCCTCTCTCAACACTTGGATACACCCATCACGTCGCTCAACGAAGCGTTGATGGCGTTGGCTGTCATGCGGTTGCCGATCGAAGCCAAGCCTGTCGAAATCACTGTCGAGAACGGCCGATTGCTTGCCATGCATCCAACCGCATCGGTTGCGTTCGTTCAGAGTATCGAATCGGTCGAACCGACAAAGGAGCCTACCTCGATCTTAGTCGGACAAGATATCTATTTGGTCGCTCCATCGGATACCAGCCAAGCGAAACCGATTCAAGACAAGCCGATGTTAATCAACGTTGCCTATCGAGCGACGATTGTGGTGACGAATCCGTCGAGCGACCTGCAACGAGTCCAAGTACTGACGCAGATCCCGCAGGGTGCGATCGCATTATCGGCTGGCAAGACAGTTCGAGGGACCGCTCTTGAACTCGGTCCTTATTCGAGCCAACAAATCAGTTACGAGTTTTACTTCCCAGTGCCAGGCACGTTCGATCACTATGGCGCGCAGGTATCGAACGATTCGGGACACATCGCTTCTGCCAAGTCGTCGACGTTGAAGGTGCTCGAAAAACCTGAATCGGTCGATGAAACAACTTGGGCTTATGTCGCCGCCTGGGGAAGCAACGATCAAGTTCATGCGTTCTTGAAGAAAGCGAACCTCCAGCAGCTTGACTTGTCCGTGATTGCCTGGCGATTCAAGGATCCAACGTTTTTCAATGCGACTTTAGATCTATTGACTCAACTAGGTCGCTACGACAATACGCTATGGGCTTATGCCGTCAAGCATAACAATGTGCAGCGACTCACCGAGTGGATCGAGGCCTTCCCAGCAGTTGCGAATGCGATCGGTCCTGTTTTCAAGAGCAATCTGTTGAACGTCGAACCGGTCGAAAGATTCTATTATCAGCATCTCGACTTTCGTCCCATGGTTGTCGCTCGCATTCATCAACTCGGAAACAAGCGACTCATTTTGAATGATGGACTCGCCGAGCAATACCAGCGTTTCATGAATTGTCTCGCTTATCAGTCCGAGATCGATCCAGCCCAACAGCTATCGATCGTCTACTATCTACTGATCCAAAATCGCATCGAAGAAGCGATGGCACGCTTTGAAGCCATTGCCCCCGATTCGATCGAACAAACTTTGCAGTACGATTACTTTGCGGCGATCTTTGATCTTTATCACGGCAACGACGCGATGGCCGCTCAACGAGCCGCCAAACATATCGCTCATCCTGTACCGCTTTGGCGAGATTGGTTTGCTCAGGTCCGTTCCCACGTAGCAGCCCGCGAGCGATTGGAACGCGGCGAGCCCAACGCGGAATTTACGGCTGCGAACTGGCAAACCGATCCACAGCAGAGCATGCTCAGCGGAACCCGCGAATCGGGGCAGATGGCCAACGCCGCAAAACTGCCGAGCCTCGATCTGGTCGACGAGTCTGGGACGCTGCGAGTCCAATATCGGAATATTGGCAAGCTTACTGTCCATTACTACTTGATGGATATCGAGCTACTCTTCAGTCGCAAACCGTTCGTGCAGCATGATGGTACACGTTCTAGCGCCATCGAGCCGAATCAATCCGACGTGATCGAATTAAAGGAAGGATCGACAAGCCAAGTTCTCTCCATTCCCGAATCGCTGAGAAATCGCAATATGGTTGTCGAAGTGGTTGGCGGAGGCTTAACACGAAGTCACGCCGTCTACGCGAATTCGTTGACGGTGGCGCTGAGTACCAATATGGGCAGACTTCAAACTCTTTCGACTGCCGATCGAAAACCGCTGAAAGAAGCCTACGTCAAAGTCTACGCTCGGCATCAAGATGGCGCGGTACGCTTCTACAAGGACGGCTATACGGATCTTCGCGGCCAATTCGATTACGCCACATTGAGTACGAACGATCTTGAAACTACTCAGCGTTTCTCGATCTTAGTCATGCACCCAGAACACGGTGCCATCATCCGAGAAGCCGAATCACCGAAGAAATAGTTCGACTGTCCCCAAACGCCCATCGCAATCCTTGTTCGGCGTGAGAGCGCAGCAGCATTGTGACGAGTGAGCCCCCAGCGGCCTTGGAGGCTTTCCCACTTTCCATACGCCCCGATGGGCAAGGAGGCCGTCTCGCTTTTTTGTAGGCCGGAACAAGTCGCTAGCAAACTTAGATGTTGAACAAATCGTTGGCTTACAAGAAGGATCGAAGTTTTCATCGGGTTCACTCTCGCTATAACGGCTGGCCGAAGCAATCGGAGCGAAGAAGTAGGGTAATCCTGCCATCAGAACTCCGACGAAAGCAATTGCAGC
>JANPLJ010000543.1:0-2750 GCA_031426475.1 Pirellulaceae bacterium
CGAAATCGTAGGCGCGCGGATCAAACGCGAGCTCGGAGAGCATATCCATTGAAAAATGCGCCGCTCGCATCAAGTCAGGATCGGTTTCTTGGAGGATGCCGAGCGCCTTCGAGATCACATCGTAGTACGGACCATAGGCAACTCCGACGCCTTGGATATAAAGCGGAATCGGTCGAACCCATTCGTGGAGATAGGGTTGATGCCGTCGCCCTTCTAGAACCGCCAACGGACGATAGCCGATGTAGTCGTTCAAACGGCGAATCGCACCTTCGACGATACGATCGACTTCGTTCCACGGACCACCTTCCAAAAGAACGACTTCGATAGCGCGGCCCAGAAACAGTCCGTTGAAAAGCCCTTCTGGCTCTTGATGAAAAAGCAAATCGCTATGGTAGTCTAGGTAGCTTGGGAGGAGATGCCGCCAAACGAGTTCCATGACGTGTAGGGCTTGATCGTTCTCGCGAAAGAACGGACGCTCTTGGCGCAGCAACTTAAGGCGATCTTGCAACCAATGTTGAAGGGTGACCCATGCCGGGAGCCCTGCGTAAGGGCTGGGCGGTTGCGAACCGCTGGCAATGGCCCAGCCATACAGCCGATTCAAGGAAAAAAGAGTCTTAGGGTCAGACTTTCCGGACGAGACGTGGAGGTAGCCAAGTACCTGTACTAGGTCTTCGTCGCGTCCTCCAACTCGATCCACGGAAGTCACCCTAAAACTCGTCATTCAGAGCCGAGAAGGCGTTTCTAGAAACTTTGTGATATCGTAAGAGCGAATCCCCAAAGGGTCTAGGAGTCCACCTTCGCCGAGCAACCGCTCTATTTTCGATGAAACAGCCGTTTTTAAAAGCCGACCTTGAACCGCTTCCTGAACGCCATCACCAGGAAAATAGGCGGCTAAACTGGTTCGAAACCCCGCGAACTCGCTGGCAACTCAGGCTTGGACTGCCTTTACTTTGCTGGCGGCTACCGTCTGCCGAAAAGGCGGTTTATTTGACTTTTGATGACGGCCCAACTCCTCACGTGACCGATCAAATTCTGGATATTTTGCAAGCTTACCGAGCTTATGCTAGCTTTTTTTGTCTCGGTCAATTCGCTGAAAGGATGCCGGAATCGCTGAATCGAATGGTTCAGCTGGGGCATTCCGTCGGCAATCATACCTATTCGCATCTTTCGGGCTGGCAGTCTTCGGTGAGGCAATATCTCGACGATATCCATCGATGTGATCGGGTCCTACCGAAAGCAAACGACGGAAAACCACGCGCTTTTCGCCCTCCCTTTGGCCAGCTCGGAATCATCCAGGGCTGGAAATTGCTCGTGCGTCGACGGATCGTGATGTGGGATGTCAATTCGATGGATTACCGAGGCGATCAATCTTCGACCGAGATCGCGCGACGAGTGTGCCAGTTTGCGCGCCCTGGCTCGATCGTCTTAATGCACGATTCAGCCGATGCCGGCCCGCGTACGATCGAGGCGATGCCTCGGATCTTAGACAACCTAAGCCAACGTGGCTTTCGCTTCAACGCAATCTAAGTCAACATCTTCGCGATACGGGCTTGATCCACGGGCTGGATGATACCGCGTTCGGTAATGATTCCGGTGATCAACTCGGCGGGTGTGACATCGAAGGCTGGATTATAAACCTTGGCATTCAGGGGCGCAGTACGTTTTCCAAACGCTTCGGTGATCTCGGTTTCCTTTCGTTGTTCGATTGGGATTTCGTGCCCGTCGACAATCGACAAGTCAAAGGTGCTGGACGGTGCCGCAACGTAAAACGGGATTTTGTGAAAATGGGCAAGCACCGCAACGCCATAAGTACCGATCTTATTGGCTGTATCGCCTCGCGCTGTGATTCTGTCGGCACCGACAAATACTGCTTGGATTTTCCCTTCTCGCATCACTTGCGCAGCCATCGAATCGCAGATCACCGTGCATGGGATTTGGCGTTGCATCAATTCCCAGGCTGTCAGTCGCGAGCCTTGCAACAGGGGCCGCGTTTCGTCGGCGAATACATGAATGGATTTCCCTTGGTCCTGTGCGGTAAAAAATGCCGATAGGGCCGTTCCATATTCCGAAGTCGCCAATCCGCCCGTGTTGCAATGGGTCAGCAGCCCCATCCCATCGCGGATCAAGGTTGCCCCAAAACCACCGATGGCGTGGCACATTCGCCGATCTTCTTCATGAATTTGGCGAGCTTCGTCCAGTAAATGTTCGCCAAGTTGCTCGACGCTCTGAGGCTCGGGATGAGAATCCAACCGACGACGCATTCGTTCGAGCGCCCAAAACAAGTTGACCGCGGTTGGACGCGAAGTGGCCAAATAGTCGATCGCCTTGTGGACCGCCGATCGAACAGGTTCGTCGGCCGTGTCAGCCCCGTCACGTTCCGTTAAACTGAGCAAAACACCATAGGCAGCCGCGATTCCGATCGCCGGAGCGCCACGCACCCTCAGCATCGTAATCGCTTCCCAAACAGTCTCAACCGATTCGCAGTCAATCACCTTGAGCTTTTCTGGAAGCAGGGTTTGGTCGAGCAAACGAAGCATTCCATCCCATCTGTCTGGGCCTTCGATGGAGTGAACGGGGGATTTATGGATTGTCATAGGAATTGCAAGGCTGCGCATGTAGAACAATTGTCTTCAATTGTTCCGTAATCGCTTACCGCTTCGGAACAATTGAGGACAATTGTTCTACACTGTTCATGAAATTGTGAACAGAAAGCCCATTCACCTCGGGCGGGGTTTAGAGCATAATTGCCG
>JANPLJ010000544.1:0-3290 GCA_031426475.1 Pirellulaceae bacterium
GTAGGCCGGAACAAGCAGCTAAATGCGTTCGTCAATTTTAGAAAGATAAACTGCGCTGTTCCGGCAATCGGAAAACTCGGTTTTGCCGGAACGGCGTCGCCAACGTTTTATTCAACATCCAAGTTTGCTAGCGACTTGTTCCGGCCTACTAAAATGCGAGACGGCCTCTGAGGACGAAGGGGGCGATTTTCGACAGTCGAATTAGAATTAGAAAGAGAAAGGAACGTGGTCACGATGGGCCTTTTCGATGGGACTTCTTTGGAGCGTCCAATTCTTTGCGATCGTTGCGGGAAAGACGCCAAGGTTTGCAACTGCCCACCCCCGGACACCCCGGCTTCGTCTCAATCATTGAGAATTCGAGTCGAAAAACGGAAACGCGGAAAGCTCGTGACGGTTGTTTCTGGTTTCGATTGCTCGGCGGCCCAGTTGAATGAGACGCTCAGCGCCCTCAAGACTCACTGCGGTGCGGGAGGGACGGTAGACAGCCAAAACATCGAGTTACAAGGGGATCACATATCGAGGATTTCCGAAATACTTGCTTCCCGAGGCTATCGTATCAAGCGCGAGAATCGATAGGCAAACGTTTGTATAGAAGAATGCTGGGCTGATTTTTTGACCCATTCTTTGACAACGAAATTTCGCTACAATCCTTCCGATGTCCTTTCCTTCCAAAGTTCCGTTTCGAATCAAGTTTTGTGGCTTTCGTCGGGCTGAGGACGTTGTGGCTGCCATCGACGTAGGGGCCGACGCAATCGGGATCAATTTCTACCCATCGAGCCCTCGATTTGTGCCTCCGGAACAGGCTGCGGCGTTGTCCGAGATTGGGCGTGGAAAAGTTCTCGTTGTCGGAGTTTTCGTCAATTCAAGCGTCGAGCATATTCGCGATGTAGTCCGAACGTGCCACTTGGATATCATCCAGTTGCACGGTGATGAGCTTCCCGATTTCGTGATCGGACATGGGTTGCCGCCGGTTGTCAAAGCGATGCCATGGCGGCTCGGCAGCAAGGAGGACGCGTGCATCGCAACTGCCTGGAACGACCAAGCTGACTTATCGAACTTGTCGGGGATCCTGGTAGACGCTTTCGACCCGGTTCAACGTGGGGGGACGGGGCGCGTTGCGAGATGGGACCTTCTCTATCCGAGACCAACAGCGCTTTCGGCAAGGCCTTTGATTCTGGCGGGAGGTTTGACAGAATCCAATGTTGGCGACGCGATTCAAATCAGTCGACCCGATGCCGTCGATACAGCAAGCGGGATCGAAACGGAGCCTGGGATAAAGGATAAAGTCAAAATGCAACAATTCGTGAGAGAGGCAAGGAAAGGTTTTGAGCGTGTCAACTAAATCCGAAAAAGTCTGTCGTTGGGCGATTCTATCGACGGCTGAAATTGCAAAGAAAAATTGGCGAGCTATTGCTGTCAGCGATAACAGCACGTTGGTAGCTGTGGCATCGCGATCGCTTCGCTCGGCCGAGGAGTTTATCGATGCTTGTCAAAAGCAATATCCGCAGACGCAACTACCGGTAGCTGTCGAAGGATACGAAGCGATACTAAGTCGACCAGACGTCGATGCTGTGTACATTCCGCTGCCAACCGCATTGCGAGGCGATTGGATCCGTAAAGCCATCGAAGCGGGTAAGCACGTATTGGCCGAAAAGCCGGCCGGACTCGATGCTGCTGAAGTTCGGTCGCTCATTGATTTTGCAACGTCGCGAGGCGTTCAATATATGGACGGAGTCATGTTCATGCACTCGTCGCGTATGACCAAGCTTCGGCAGGTACTCGACGACGGAACCAGTGTCGGCAAACTTAAAAGAATAGCAACTCATTTTTCGTTTCAAGGTGACGAAGCATTCAAGAAATCCAACATTCGCACGATGAGCCAATACGAGCCGTATGGATGCGTCGGAGACTTGGCGTGGTACAACGTTCGTCTGATACTCTGGGCCAAGCATTTTGAACTGCCAAGCTTTGTATCCGGAAGAACGCTTTCGAGCTTACAGGGCGACGGGAGTCCTAAGAGTGTTCCGGGAGAGTTTTCGGGCGAGCTCTTGTATGACGATGGATTTTCAGCAAGTTTTTATTGCTCGTTTCTAACCGAGAATCAACAATGGGCGCATATCAGCGGCGATCGTGGGCACCTTGCTATTCGAGATTTCGTTTTGCCACACTATGGATGTGAAGCGAGTTTTGACGTGGGCAATACTGTTTTTGACGTAAATGGCTGCGACTTTCATATGCAAGAGCATCTCCAACGACATAGCGTGCTGGAGTATTCCGAAGGTCGAATGGGGGCTCAGGAAGTCGAGATGATACGCTCGTTCGCCAAGTTGGCGATGGGTGGCCAGCCCGATTCCAAGTGGGGCGAGATTACGTGGGCGACTCAGCGCGTTCTCGACGCGTTGATCGAGTCGGCATCGCAATCCTCTAAGGCAGTCACACTAAAGTAACATGCAAGAAGCCAAGAATACGCAGCGAGCAACGGTCCGACTCGGATACGATGGACGTGTCCACAAGATCTTTCGCGGCCCAAATGCCGAACAGCGATATGCCAATGAAGTACGAGTATTGAAGTATCTAGAGGCCAAAGGCTGTCCATTCGTCCCGCAGGTTTTGGAAGAATATGCCGACCGCCTCGAAGTTGTAACGACCAACTGCGGATCGCGCGTTGAACAGCTTAGCGAGGGTAAGCTCGAACAAATCTTCGCTGAATTGGAATCGTATGGTGTTAGGCATGATGATGCTTTTCTGCGGAACATTACTTACCGCGAATCGGATGGAAGATTTTGCATCATCGATTTCGAGCTCTCAACGATACTCGATCCGAGTTATCACGATGATAGCCCGGCATTGAGGTCGCCTGCCGCCGTCGACAATTTGAAATTACAGTGGTCGGGCTTGTCCGATGTCGGGCGTTTTCGGCCCAACAACGAAGATTCGTTTCTCGCAGCGATGCTCGACGAACGCGGCATCTCCTATCTGGGAAGAAACGGTGATTCGACGATGGACCAGCGCGAATTCATATTCGCCGTTAGCGATGGAATGGGAGGTCAGAAGTCTGGAGAGTTTGCGAGCAAAATAGCAACGCAAAAGATCGCAATGCAATTGCCACAGCATTTCGGAGTGTCGCCTCAATTCCCACAGAAATATTGCGACAAAGTTTTGCTTCAGTTGTTCGAAAGCATCCATCAGGACATGTTGAACTTGAGCAAATACGACCGCAACTGCTCGGAGATGGGAGCGACGCTTACATTGCTTTGGTTTCGTTATGACCGAGTTTATTTCGGACACGT
>JANPLJ010000545.1:0-1063 GCA_031426475.1 Pirellulaceae bacterium
GGAACGAAGAGAGGTAGTTGGCAAACCGATGGTCCAAGAGCTTTAGGGACAGTCTCGATAGTGGTCCGGCTACCTTGGCGTACCAACGAATCGACGTTGTTCGTTAGTTCTTGAAAGATAACCGGATGAGGCTCGTACGCAACGATAGCACCTGTTTGAAGGCGTTCAGCCATCACGAACGTGGTGTAGCCGATGTTCGCACCGACATCGAGCGCCAACTCTCCCGGTTCGCACAATCGCCATAATGCTTCGGTGACGGCGAGATCATACAGACCTAGCTTTACGATCTGCGATCCGACGTTGTCGTCGGCAGATACGCGAATTTCTTTCCCCCACGGTAGCCGCACAGAAACAAAGCCACGCGAATTGCGACGAGCAAACCGAGTCAACAACTGCTGCGGGCGATAAAGATATTCAGGCTTAAAAATACTAGACAACACTCGATTTACACTTTGCGTCCGGTAATAGATAGGTTGTCCGAAAAGCTCTTTGCGAGACAACGACTTAATAGTTTTGGCCAACGCAGGGACAAACCTGGTATGCGACCTGATTGTGAATACCCTATTTGTGTCTCCACTAACTTACATTCAGCAGCAATACGACGAAGGTCGATTTCAAGAAGCGCGGTTATATGAGCGGGATAGTTTGTGTCAGTGAATGCGTTGAATTGGTTCTTCAAAAGCAGCGTCAGTTTGCTGAGCGCACTTAGTTGGTTGGGGGTCGTGACGATCACCCAACCGCCGGGACGGCATAGCCGAACCAATTCACGCATGAAAGCGCGTGGGTTTTCCAAGTGTTCAATCGTTTCAACGGCGACGACAAAGTCCGCATAATCGTTCGGAAGATCGGCTCGGCCCGTATCGAGGTCGATTTTATAAAACGGAAGTTGGCTGGGGTACGTGTCGTATCGAAGTACGTCGACGCCTTCGTACAGGTCCACGAGATTGGAGACAAAGCCGTAGAGGTTTCCCATTCCACAGCCGACATCCAGGAGTTTGATTGGGTGCGCACGATCAATCCTTGCCGCGACCAATCGGCGTACCATCTCATAGATCGGCTGGCT
>JANPLJ010000546.1:0-4417 GCA_031426475.1 Pirellulaceae bacterium
AATATCAAATGGGTAGCTTTGTCAAAAGACGAAAAACCTGTTTTGCGGCTTGTCCTGGGCTGTCAAAAATTTTGGGGTCGCGGCCAATTGAGGTTTGCGCTGTTGTTCATCCCGAAGGGATACTAAGACATTAGGAAACAAGGTGCCGAGGGGGTCCGATCCTGAAAGGATCGAAGCATCTTCGACCCTTTCAGGGTCGTCGCGCGTCGTTGAGGGACCGGGGGTGCGCCGCTTTGCGGCGACCCCCGGCTAATGTCTTGGTATCCCTTCGGGATGGAATGCGGAAGAATTGCAATGAGAACAGGCGCAATAAATACTCCAAGTCAACCCCGAATTTTTAACAACTCAGGGCAAGCCTTCTCGATCGTGAATCATCGATGACACCCACTAAAATCACTGAATAACCCTTTTTCGTAAAAAAGGTGTTCGCTTGCCTTGAGCAGGCTCCAGCTACTATAATGAAGTTCCTACCACCCACCCACGCAGACTATTCATCGAGCGTTCGCTGACGATAACGTGAGCTGTCGGCCCACTTAATCGACAACTCGTCTGCAAGTCCTCAATCCTTCCCGTTCCTACTCGTCCACGAAAGATTCGGCCATGATCCACCGCAGACACGTTCTCCAAGGAATGGCAGCTGGCGTCGGGTTCGCCGTCAGTCCAAACTTTTCGATGAACATTGCTCGTGCCGCGAGCGCTCAAGCGAGTGCACCGCGGCGGGTCATCTTCTTCCTTCAGAATCAGGGTTTTGATCCTGCTACTTGTGTGCCTGAGGGAATCGACAAGGATTGTCCACTCTCTGGAGTGACGCTCCCCGAGCCGATCAATCCGCTCGAACCTTACAAAGACAAGATCCATATTATCAATGGTCTGCATGGACGGCATACCAGTCCATCGCATAGCGCTTTTTTCGGCGCGCTCGGTGGGTACCGTGGCGGCATCGGCATACCTCCGTTCGCTGAAACGATCGATCATGTGATCAGCCAGTTGCTTCCGCAGACAATATTGCCTCATCTGTGTATCGGGATGGATGCTCTATCCAATATGATATCGCGTCCAACGCTCGCGACGTTATCGGCAACTGGTGCCGGTAAGCCGATTTTTATGCACTCCAATCCCAACGACCTTTATCAAATGCTCTTCGGTGCTATCGCCAGCGGTGACGTGAAGCAACGATTCGAGACGCGATCCAAGATCTTTCATCAGGTCGAGAAGATTGCCGACCAAGGGACTTCGTCGCTTCCGTCATACGACCGTGAACTGTATCAGACCTATGTCGATGGTTTCCGAGATGGCAACGGTCTTCGTGAACGGCTTTCGGCAGTATCGGATCATCTGAAACTGTTTGCTCCGAAGTACGACGAGAAATTTCTCAAACCCAGATTTGAAACGGATTGGCATGATGCGTTGCTCGATGTTGGCATCGCAACACTGAAGGCTGGGCTGACGAATGTTCTCACGATCGGTTCGGGACGCGGGGAGATTTTTGGAGCCTGGAAGGGACTTGGAATCGTCGAGGCTGGGCACAACCTTGGTCACATGGACCAGCCAGACAATCCGATCTGGATCAAGATTCGCCAATATAATTGCCAAATGCTCGTCAAGCTGATGCAGCAACTCGAATCCGTTCCCGAAGGGAACGGAACGATGATGGACCACACGCTTATCGTCTACTCCAGCAATAATGCCGATAAACAACACACCAACGGAGCGAACTGGCCGTTTATCCTGTTAGGCAATTGCGGTGGCCGGATCAAGACAGGCCACTTCACTCAGTTGGATAACAAACGACCGGTCAATGCCTTGTATACAACGCTGCTGCATGCAATCGATGCCCCTCGCGATCGCTTCAACATGGACAAGAGCACAGCAAGTAAGCACGATACCAAGGTCGGACCGATCGAAAAGCTCTTGGCCTAAGGACTGTTGCTCATAACATGATTCGATCGTCCGCTCTGTTCGCGTTGAGCTTTTTCTCAGTAGCCTGGTCTGAAATCATCTACGCCGATGATCGTTCGTCCTTTGAGTCGCTGGCACGACCGTTCCTTCAGAAGCATTGCATAAGTTGCCATGGCGAGGATTCACAGGAAGGCGACGTGTCGTTTCATGAATTGGCGGGTGTCGACGTAAACAATGCCGAGTTGTGGAAACGCGTCTGGGAACAAGTCTCGCTCAAGGAGATGCCTCCACGTGACGAGAGCGATCAACCGGGCGGCTTCGAACGATTAAAACTAGCGACATGGATAACGGGTGAGCTCCAACGAGCCTTGAAGCACAACGGCGGATTCAAAACCCATTTGCTCCCAGCGAAAGGGAACCACCTGGATCACGATCTCTTGTTCGGTGAAATCCCAGAAGGATTAGAGCCCGCTTCGACGCCAGCTCGCATTTGGCGGATCTACCCTCAAGAACATCTGACGAGGCTCAACGAGTTGATCGCGCGCGAACCAGTGTTTGATCCTGAGCGGCCAGGTTTGAGAACTCGCGGTGATCACATCCCTCCCAACGAAGATGGTGACGTAAAAGTCTACTATGGCCTCGATCGACTTATCGGTTGGGTTGGTGGAACGGCAGCCTATGCCGCGGCGATCACCGGCTTTCCGCCCGTCTTGACGACAGACGACCATCGCGGTTTACGAAACTACTCTATTCTTTATTCCGTAAACGGATCAGAAGCTACGCAGATCGCCAGTATCGCCGAAGAAATTTTGCGATTCATGGCATACGGCCCCAAGGCAGAGCCGTTTCAGTTTGCAGATAGCGTCAAGGAAATAAAGGTAGATGAAAAGTATAAGGGCGAAGATCTGCGAGGTTTAAGCCAAAGTCTCTATTATGCCAAAAAGCCGACGCACCCCATGACGCCCATCCATGACCTGATGCATGAAAGTGGTGTCTCGGAGAAAAATCTACGAGCATCCGTCAACCATCTTTTCGAAGCGCTTACCTGTCGTCCTCCTTCGAATGCGGAATCCGACACTTACGTGCGTCTTGCCTTGAAATCGATCAACGACCTCGGCAAGAAAGATGGAGCGTTCTTGGGGCTTGTTCCCATCTTTCTTGATCGTGACGCGTTGTTTCGACCCGAATTGGTACAGTCCGGCATCCCCGATCAATATGGCCGAGTCATGCTGCAGGACCAGGAGTTAGCTTTAGCCATCAACGCTGCCTTCAGCTATATCCCGCCCGACGACACATTGAAACTGGCTGTCCAACAAGGAAAGATGAAGACCATCGAAGATGTGAAACGCGAAGTGGCTCGGATTCTCAACGACGATAGCATTCGCAAACCACGCGTGCTGCAGTTTTTCCGAGAGTATCTCGACTACGATCGCGCCGGAGGCGTTTGCAAGGACGCCAGGGCGTTAGTAAACGCCGGAGGTGACGTCAAAGCGGAAAATCATTATCGCGCAATGTTCGGCATGACAGCGAATACGGATCGACTCGTCGAAATAATCCTGGATCAGGACAAAGACGTCCTGTTCGAATTGCTGACAACCAATCAAGTCGTTTTCGATCCGACACGGGATACTCGTTATTTCGGTGAGTATGTCGGGACCAACCACTCTGTTCGCGAACCAGAATCGGTCAAGACCGAGGCAGGTAAGAAAAAGGGACCGACTATTCCGGCGACGGTTCGCGCGGCAAAGCTCCCCAAGGGCGAGCCCGAACACGTCCGAATTGCACAAGTCGTGAAACCAGTCCAGACGGAACGCTCTCTGACAACTTTGCCATCCGATCAGCGTGTTGGCATTCTCACACATCCGGCTTGGCTGGTCGCGCATTCGGATGCGATGGACAACCACGCCATCCTGCGAGGTCGATGGATTCGAGAACGACTGCTCGGTGGCGCGGTCCCCGATGTACCGATCACGGTCAATGCAATGTTGCCTGACGAACCCAAAGAAACGCTTCGACATCGGATGCGCGTTACCCGGGAGGACTACTGCTGGAAATGTCACCAGAAGATGGATCCGCTTGGACTTCCATTCGAAAGTTACAACCATATTGGGATGTATCGAACTCAGGAGCAAGATAAGCCAGTGGATTCAACCGGGGAAATCATCGACAGCGGCGATCCGGCTCTCGATGGCCCAGTAGAAAACGCCTTGGAGATGATCCAAAAGCTAGCCGTCAGCGAACGCGTCAAGCAAGTCTTCGTACGGCATGCCTTTCGATACTGGATGGGCCGCAACGAAACGATCAACGACGCACCGATCCTCCAAAATGCCTATCGCTCCTACCAGCAAAGCGGTGGGAGTATGAAAGCTTTAATCGAGTCATTGCTGACGTCCGATGCGTTCCTTTATCGAAAAGTCGAACGCGATCATCTTCCATCGCTTACTGGTTCTCGCCCGCTCCCTTAGCTCATCGTACTCGGGTTTTCGATTGCCTTTTTAAGCCGAATCGCTCGATTCCC
>JANPLJ010000547.1:0-7539 GCA_031426475.1 Pirellulaceae bacterium
GATCGCTCGCATTCGCAAGCGCTTTCACGAGCGGGTCGTCCAAGGTTGTTTAAAAAGCCATCGGCTAGTCCGGCATCGGCATCCGCCAGGGATGCCGAACGCATCCCTGGAGTGAGCCCCGGAATGCTCGATGGCGAACCGGTCACTTGATGAATCGCATCGAAAAGCACTTCTGATGGGAGTCGTCGCGGCATCGCGTGTGAGTAGTTTCGCTGGTCGTCAATGTTCCATTCGTTCGATTCGATCGACAACTGATAAACCTGCGAATTGCAGATCGTTCGCATCAGCTTTCGCACATCAAACTTGCTTTCGATAAACTCTTGCTCGAGATAAGCGAGCAATTCCGGGATACTGGCCGGGTTCCCGGCACGAATATCATCGATCGGCTCGATCAGCCCTTTGCCGAGCAAGTATCCCCACATTCGATTTACATAGCTCCGAGCAAAATACGGGTTACTCGGACTTGTTAGCCACGATGCGAACTCGGATCTTCGCGATGAGTTCGTCGACGATGGATGCTCGCACGAGAATGGGAATTTCGGTTGAACGAGCGCGCCGGTCTTGAGATGCTTCATCTCCGCAGTACCGGTATCACTCACCTCTTCATAAAGTGGCTTGGCGCCTTCAACGGCTGTCCCACCAATCGTTTTGTCCCCGGACTCTTTATCTTTCTTCAAAGAGACTTGGGTAAAGAACGAAGCGGTTTGATAGTACTGGTCATGTGTCCATCGCTCGAATGGATGGTCATGGCATTTGTTGCAATTGAATCGCACTCCCAGGAATAGATGCGTGGTGTTTTCAAGTGTTTCCTCCGGTGTCCGAAGGATCTTGTAGTACGAAGCAGCTGGGTTTTCGCGATTGGAACCACTTGCTGTAATGATCTCATGCACAAACTTGTCATAAGGCTTATTACTTGAAATACTCGCGTAAATCCAATCACGAAACTTCTTAGCACCTTCTTTTCCCAAGAACTTCGAATTGACCATCAACAAGTCCGACCATTTGTTCGTCCAGTGATCGTTGAAAGTCTGGCTGCTGAGAAGCTCATCGACTAGCTTCGCACGCTTCTCGGCGGTGGGACTCGTATCTGTTAAGAATGCTCGAACTTGATCCGCCGTTGGGGGTAATCCGGTCAGGTCGAGATGAACACGACGCAAAAAATCGCTATCCGAGCAAAGCCCGGACGGTTGGATCTTCATACGCTTCCATTTTTCGGCGACGAGCTTGTCGATCGGACTTTCAAACTGAGGCTCCCTCCAAACGAAGCCATCGCGTTGGCCCATGACCGTTAAAGTCGTGGCAGCGTAGGCGCCTTCGAAGCGAGCCAGAATAGGAGCTTCACCGCGTCGAATGGCCGAAACACGTTCGCCTTCCGTAATCGTCGCGACGTCCGTGTTTCCACTTTCGACGAATGCTTCGTGAGTCACATCGCGGATTGAGCCATCCAGATATGTTGCAACGACGCGGATTTGTTGATTCGAGCCGACTTCTTCAACGACGGGATTGAACGGATAGACTTCGATTTTCGCCACGCGCGACGTTTGCATGTCAAGTTTCGCTCCGCCGGCGATCCAGGCTCGCAAAACTCTAGCTCGAACTTCATCTTCTTTCAGCACTCGGCCACCCGCATGTGGTACAAGCCCCAACGGCTTTGTCATCATCAAGCTATCCAGCGGCGAAGCCGGGTTGAACCGGCGGCCTGCCAAGTCGTCAGTTAGGGCGCGGATGTCGTAGATCGGATCATAACCGCGAAGCGAAAGTTTGAACCCATTCTTTCCTGCCTGGGCTCCATGACATGTCCCCTGGTTGCAACCAAGCCGTGAGAGAACAGGATTCACGTCGCGAATGTAATCGACTTCATCGATAGTACTCGCTTTAACCGTCGCCGGCACCGCTTGGCTATGCGATCCGAGCTGGATCGATACTTTCGTTGTGCCTCCTGCCTTCGGTTGCACCCAACCGTGAGCGGAAACGAGCGCGACCGATGGTTCACCGATGGTATAGGTGACTTGATCGGTAACGTCGACGGTTCGGCCATCTTTTAGCTTCGCAGTCACCAACATCTGAACCGAGTCGCTCCAGTGCGAGATTTCAATGCTGCTCGGCTCAACGATTAACTCAGCAATCGCCCGTGGGTCTGCGACTCCGCTCGCAGACGAGCTTCCTGAAGTTGCGTTTGCGGTTGCATCTGCAGCCGAAGTTCCTGCGAGCGGAGTCGCAGGACCACTGGCGGGAACTTTTGAAACTTGCGTTGCTGGCTGGTCGGAGCTTGCTCGGCTATTCGGAGGCGTTACTTCGAAGTTGGCGATCTCTTTCTTATCTTGAATCGACCAAACACGAACGCGTCCATCTGAACCCGATGCTGCAAGCCTGCCCTGCGAATCAAATGCGATTGCGTAGATCGAACTCTGGTCGACTTCCCAACGGCCAAGGTCCTCGGGTTGCTGGTTCGTGAAGGCATTGAGTTTTTCAGTTTCTTTGGCAGTTCTCGCTCGTTTGGCTTGGATCGCCTTGATCTCTTCTGGCAGCTTGCCATCGAAATCATAAGCCCAAATGCGAACAAGGCTCTTGCCGTCAATGGCCGATGCGGCTGCTAATTTCTTTCCGTCCGGGCTAATCGCAACCGCGAATATACGGCCTGGCATCGCTTCGAACTGGCGAACTAGGTTCGAATCGTCGCCGATAACGCGGGCCGTTTCGCGGAAGACACGATAAACGCGTGGCGTTCCGTCGGAACCACCAACAAAAATTTCATCGCGGCTCGGATGTCCTGCCAACGCTTGGATGCCACCTCGAAGTGCCCCCGGTGTGATCGATGTGACGTTGTCAACAAATCGTTCGGTAGCGACTTCGGTCAGCTTCACCGACATGTCTCGGCCACCCGATAAAAGATGTTTGCCATCTGCCGTGAAGACAGTCGCACGTGGCCAATCCTCGTGAGCTCGTTGAAGGAGTTTTTGATCGCCCGTCGTTGCTTCGAAAGCTCGCACGGTATTGTCCGCCATCCCCAGCGAAATCAACTGCGAATCAGGAGACCAGTTCAATCCAAAGAGCGTATCGGTTCCGATCGCTTGGCTTCGAGTCAGCGAACCATCTTCAGTATTCCAAAGCTGCAACTCTCCGCTAATACCTGGTTGACCGGCCGCGACGGCTAATAGTTTGCCATCGGGAGAATATCGTACTGTTTCAAGCCTTGGGCTAATACCGATCAAGCGACGTTGAATCTTCCAATCCGACGTATCGAAGACGATTGCTTCATGGAAACCAGCAACAGCCAACTGCTTACCATCCGGCGAGAAATCGATCGAGGCAACCAAAGGTGGTCGAACATACATCGGCGGCTGTTCGACGGAATACGATGGTCCTTTGGTGGAGTCGTTGACGGCTCCCGCATCGATCCACCGCCGAATAAGTTCGATTTCTTCCGGCTTAAGCGGCGGGCCTTTTTTGGGCATTTCCGCTTTGCCATCGACCGGTGTGATTTCGGAAATAAGATTGCTTTCGCTTGACTTATGAGCGACGATCGCGGCGCTCGACGACTCGCCACCGCGTGTCATCGCCGCGAAGTCCGTCATCATGTAGTCGCCTTGCTTGAGGGCACCTTGATGGCATCCGAAGCAGTTGGCTCGCAGAATGGGGAGTACGTCGCGTTGATAGCTGACCGAGTCGTCTTTTTCGGCGGCGAAATTACTTGTGAAAGCCGAAGCAAGAACAACCAAAGCGGTCGCCAAATATCGCAAACGACCTCGAAATATCACGCTTGTCGACATGCGGAAAAGACCTCTCGAATCGAGCTGAACGGATTGGCTGACAATTGGATTTGGGCTGGCAACGCGAAAATCGCGCTCAAAGGGCAAATCAAGGCGGGACCCTTTCACCTCCATTGTCTTCTAAAGCCGAACTGCCGTCTTGTGAATTCTCCGCATCTTTTGGTAGAAATGCCGCGTGTGACTTCTGCCTATTCGTCTTTCGTATGCCGTTTGGCTTTGGAGCGACCACCCTTCCAGATGTCATACTGCGGATCGGCAAACTTTGTAAAAAAAGCGTCCAGTCGTTGAGCCAGCTCGGCACGGATATTGTCCGTTCCAGGTTGACCGTATTGATTGAATCGCTCCTGTGGGTCGGACTGCATATCGTACAGTTCATAGGGCCCGTTCGGAAAACGAGCGACATACTTCCATCGTTCAGTTCTGAACGAACGTGTTGTTTCCATTTCGTAAAAAATCGCCTTTACTTGGTCCTCTATCGGCTCGCCACGCAGTACTGGCGAAAAATCGCGACCAGCGGAAATAGGCTTGGAAGGCATCTTGTCGCGAAGCCCCAACTGACCGAGCACGGTCGGCAAAAAATCGTAATTGCTCATCAGCAGGTCGCATGTCTGGTTGCTTGCAATTGCTGTCGGGTGACGAAAAATCATCGGTATCTGCATCATTAACTCATGAGCACCGATTGGACGCGTGTGATCGCCCATCCCCCAAATTCCGTTTTGCCCACCCATCCATCCTTGGTCGGCTGCATATGCCACCAGCGTGTTCTCTTCGAGACCCAGTTTTTGGAGCGTCGCGACAATCTCTCCCACTCCGTCGTCAACACCGCTGACTTCACAAGCAGTCCGCTCCATGGCGATCTGCTGGTTGTGAAACTGCTTGTTCGAGAACTGCCACGGATGCATCGCGTCGACAGGAAAGCTTGCGAAGTGATGTCCACGATAGAACTCCGCATGTCGATTGCGGGATGGATTTAACATCATCGCTCCAAGCACATAAGGACCGTTGTATGCCAGAAATAGACAGAACGGGCGGTCCCGATTCTGTTCGATAAACTTGACCCCGCTACGAGTCCAAAGATCCGTTGTATAGCCTGCTTCCTTGCGAACCTTTCCATCTTCAATGATATCTTGATCATAAAACTCTCGAGTCGAACCGTCGGGTTTCGTAATCCAAGATGAAAAACCTTCCGATGGCGTCAAGTTGTCCCCCAGGTGCCACTTGCCACTGAGCCCACAAACGTAACCAGCGTCGGATAACACTTCTCCCAACGACGTAAATTCAGCGAGCGTGTTGTAAGCCTCGGGGCCCATCATGTACTTCGGATCAAGAAACGAATGAACGCCATGTTGGGATGGGAGAAGGCCGGTCAAGAATGTGGCTCGCGTCGGAGAGCAGACAGGATTACTGCTAAGAGCGCGCGAGAATCGAATCCCTTCTCGAGCCAGTTTGTCTATATGCGGCGTCCGAATATCTCGATTGCCGTAGCATCCCAACGTCCATGCACCTTGGTTATCGGTCAAGATGAAAACCAAGTTCGGTCGTTTTGCATCCGCAGCAGCCCCAACCGAACTCCAGATCGAAACAATAGCGATACTGCCAATGATCGCTTTCGCTAGTGTAACAAGAATCATGAACGACTCCGTGTGAAAGTCGTTATTCTATTCGACACTTCTCGCTCAACGCCAGCACTACTTGCTGGAAGAATTGTCTGGGAGTGGCCCTCGCACAAGAGTACGACGCTTATGGCTGCTCCAATTAAGTCCTGACCAGATTCACGCTTCCCCCTTGCGAGAACCACTCCGAGACAACTCTGCTGCAGACCGAGAAATGATCTCGGTCTGTGATCTTTCGTCAAGGCCCAACGCTAACGATTGCTGTTTCCACCGCTATTATTGCGACGTCGAGAACCACCGCCACCACCCCGGTGCCTATCACCACCTGGATTTCTCTTATGGTTCTCCATATTGGAATCGATCATCGGTGAAATCGCATCCAACCAAGAAGTTACTTTGTGAATGCGAAGGTTTTCGACTTCTTCATGGTCATCTTCCACTTCATCGATAGGCGACGTGCGGCCATAGGCCTGCCGACCTGGCGCCTCATCAGCCGATGGCCGATCGGCAGCGTCTGAATCCGGTCGACGTCCGCCTCGTCGGCGTCGGCGTCGACCACGGGACGGAGCGTCGGCGTCATCATCGTTTTTGGAGCGAGCCTCAGGAGCTTCGCGATCCGTAACGACCTCATCCGATTCTTCCTCTAAGCCAACTTCTCGAGAATCCCATTCACCATCATCTTCAGCGGGCAACGGGTCTCGCCGTGGATTGCGATTTCGGTTGGAACGATCTGGCGACTCGCTGTCTCGTGATGGTCTTTCACCCCTCGCCGATCGCTCAGCGCTTCGCGCAGGTTGTACCTCATCCGACTCAACGATTCGCTTTTCGCCGCGACCAGTGCGATCGTTCGTTCTTGCAACTCGACCGTCGTTTCTTGGTTTTCGCTCGGAATCGCGTGGAGGTCGATCGCTGGAAGCGGGACGATCGCTCGAAGGAACGCGATCACCAGAAGGAACGCGATCACCAGAAGGAACCCGCTCGCTCGATGGAGCGCGGTCTTGGGATGGGCGGGACGTCGATCGCTCGGGCCGGTCACCACGACCTGAGCGACTGTTTTCGGAAGTTTTTTCGCTTCGATCGTTGCGCCGAGCTACAGGCTCGTTTCGAGCTTCGCCTCGCCCTCGCTCACGACTTACATCTGCCTCAGGAGCGTCTACCACATCGCGAGGTGACTCTTCTGTTCTCTCGGTATTTCGTCCGCGTCGGATGTTCCTTGTGCGTCCGCGGCGTTCCGGCAGGCTGTCGTCGTTATCGTCCGGCGTAGAACGCGGGGCTGGTTCGTCCGTTACATGGGCCCTCGAGACATGGGTGGGCGTTGATTCCGGCTCGCGGTCAACCGGTTTTGGCGAATCCCAGAAACTCGCTGGTTTTTTCTTTGGACGTTCCGCGGGCTGACGATCTGGAGCTGGCCGTTCGGGTTGCTTCCGCGACGTTTCTTCGTCGCGAGAACGCTCGGGTTTGCGTCCAAAACCTGCAAACAGATCTTCGTCGGGATCACCAGTAGGCTCGTTACTCAGCTTGCCAGTTTTCGGTGACGTAGTTTCCAAAGTGGGCGAGGGAGCCGAAGCTGCTGGTGGCAATTCAGAACTGGAAGTGACACCGAATAACCGTGCGACAGTATCCCAAGACGACCGCAATCGCGAGGGTTGCTCTGGCTTAACCGGCGGGGGCGCTGAATGGGAGATCGAGTCGGACGATTCAGACTGAGATACGTCCGCAACTGGCTGAAAAACCGACTCGGAGGTCGCTCGAGGACTCTCGCGTTCGGTTTTTTTGGGTGGAGCAGCCTTTTTTGGGGGCGGATCGATGGATGGGGTTCCGAGCAAGTCGGCGAGAGAATTCCAATGGTCAGACATGGATGGCGTCGATGCCGATGGGTAAAAGGAGATGAAAACTGAGGGAAACCAAACAATCTAGTTTGGCATCGACTCTTATATGTCCACAAGTATATCGATTGTTGACTGTTTAAGAAAGACTTCAGAAATAGTTTCGCGCAGTGGACCCGCGGCTCCGCCCGCGGGCACACACAGACGTTCACACTTTCGAACGAGGCCCGCAGGCATCAACATGCTTCCAGCTGGAACTGGACCACAATCGGGGGGCGACGCTCTTGCGGAGTCACGTTTGGATCTCGTGCGATTTGCGACGTTTGACTC
>JANPLJ010000548.1:0-2395 GCA_031426475.1 Pirellulaceae bacterium
GACGGCGACGCGGATTTTTTGCCTGCCAACGCGGTTCGCTTTGAGGTGTCAAGCAGCACGGATTGGAAAACGCACGAAGTATCGTTGCCGGCGAATGGCACGCTCATTCATTTACGACTTTTACTGCCGAGTGGAACCACACAGATGCAATAGTTGGAGCTTAAGAATTCGCAAGGCAAGACACTTCATGCATTCAAGCACAAGTGATCGATAGGTAATCGGACTCGTAATCGTAATCGAAAGGGATTTACCGTGAACCAACTCCCACATTAGGAATTGACGACCCACTCGTATTCGTCCAGATTAAATTCTGGGATGGACAAAACACTAGGTTATTTTGAGACAATTCAAGCTGCTGAACGAAAGTAAGTGTCTGTGATAGTAATGCATCATCTAAAACAGGTTGTCCTGGCCCTTGGCTGGGTTAGCGTTTGTTGCTTTAGTCCGATTCTTGTCGCTCAAGATTCCGACAATGATCCAAAGTTGCTTGAGTATGGAATCTATGGAAAGACGGCTCCTCGCCCCACCACGGTTACGCCAGTAAAGACCCGTTTGCCATTGATCATCAAACAAGGCCAACGAATTGCTTTGATTGGGAACACACTCTTTGAGCGTTCGCAGCATTACGGCTATTTCGAAACGATGCTTCACAAGTATTTTCCCGACCAAAAGCTGATCGTTCGCAGTTTATCTTGGTCTGCTGATACGATCGATCTTCAGCCTCGCCCGGAGAATTTTGCCGATCTGGAACAGCATTTGTTTCACGAAAAGATCGACATCATTTTTGCGGCTTTCGGTTTTAACGAATCATTTGCCGATGAGGCAGGGCTTGAAGACTTCCGGGCAAAGTTGACGAAGTACCTTGAGCGGCTCAAAACACTTGCATTCAATGGACGGACCGCGCCGTTGATCATCTTGGTATCCCCGATCGCCAACGAGAATGTTGCGAAGGTTGCGGCGGCTGACATGAATAACGCGAGAATTCAATTGTACGCGAACGCGATGCGGATTATCGCCCAAGAACAAGGTGTTGGTTTCGTCGATGTGTTCAAAGCCACTCAAGAATCGATGGTCAGTACAGGTTCCGACGTGACCACCAATGGATGCCATCTTAACGAACTAGGAGACTGGATTTTTTCGAAAGCTTTGTTCGAAGGTGTGATTTGGAAGGCAGCTCCGGATATTGATGAAGAGCTTCGCCAAGCGGTGGTCGATCGAAATCGTCAATATGAACGTCGATATCGCCCCCTTAACACGTTTTACTACACCGGGGGCCGCAACAAAGACTATGGCTATCTCGATTTCCTTCCAGCAATGCGAAACTTCGAGCAAATGGTCGCCAATCGCGACGAACGCATCTGGGCAATCGCAGCCGGCAAATCCGTTCCAGAGAAGGCCGACGACTCCAACGTCCCTGAACTACCGGCAGCCAAAGAGGCTCGTGGTGTGAACGAGTGGCTAAGTCCAGCTGACGAGCAAAAAGCTTTCAAAGTCGACCCGCGTTTCGAAGTGAACTTGTTTGCCAGCGAAGAACAGTTTCCCGAAATTGCTAATCCTATCCAGATGCGGTTCGATGATCGAGGACGACTGTGGGTAAGTACATCCATCACATACCCCCACATCTATCCAGGAAACGAGCCGCAAGATCGACTCGTCATTTTAGAAGATACCGACAACGACGGCCAAGCGGACAGGTCGACGATTTTTGCAGAGAACTTGCACGTTCCATTGTCGTTTGAACTGGGCGATGGCGGTGTCTATGTCTCGGAGCAACCGGAACTGACGTTTCTTGCCGATGCCGACGGAGATGATCGGATGGAGAAGAAGCGTACGATCTTCAGCGGATTTGGAACAGAGGACTCACACCATGCACTACACGACTTTATTTGGTCACCGGACGGAGATCTCGTTTTCCGAGAATCCATTTTTCATCATACGCAAGTCGAAACGCCTTACGGCCCAGTACGACAGCAGAATAGTGGATGGTTTCGTTATACTCCACGCAACGAGCGGTTGACGAGCTTTGGGACATATCCAAGCACCAATCCATGGGGCGTGACATTTGACGACTGGGGACGCCATGTTGCAAGCCACCCTGTATTTGCGGAAGCTTTCCATGCACTTGATCCGCCCTATCCAAAACAGCATCCAGCTCCGAATGGTTTACGCGCCTACTCGGGAACGTGTGGCCATCAGTTTGTCGACTCTGCAAGTTTTCCGAAGGAGCTTCAGGGGGCGTTCATCAAGGCCCGATATAAACCGACCAATCGCATCGAGATGCATCAATGGATACGGCAACCTTTTGGATACGATGAACAATACCTTGGAGATCTTCTGTTCTCTACAAATTTAAGTTTCATTCCGGTCGACGTTCAATTTGGTCCGCGAGGTGATC
>JANPLJ010000549.1:0-2757 GCA_031426475.1 Pirellulaceae bacterium
CCAGCGCGTGTCCCAGCAGCCCGAAGCCAAGGTTCGAATAGAGTTCTTTGGTGCCCGGATCAGATTCCAGTTTGACTTTCGCCAGAAGGTCATAAAGTCGCTTTGGTTCCAATTCGTACCAGCCTTCCACGGACTGGACGCGACCCGGTATGCCCCGCGGTAAACCGGAGGTATGGGATGCTAGCTGACGCAGCGTAATCGTTGCTCCAACCATGGGCGTGGTGCTGATCGTAACATCGTCAGGCAGATACTTCGCTACCGGTTGATCCAAATCTACCACGCCTTGCTCATGCAACATCACCGCTAGCGAGGCGGTAAAGACCTTTGTTACCGATGCGATATTGTATGGGGTTTGCAGAGTGGCCTTCTTGCTCGACTTGATATCTTCGAATCCGAAAGCTCGCCCATAAGCGATCTTGCCATCGCGCACGATCGCCACCGATAGACTCGGATACTCTGCAATGTCAACTTGCTTCTGAAGCCAACGGTCGATACTCGCGATATCATCACCGCCAAACGCACTGACGTCACCGAAGTCTGGTTCACGCGGACTATTGTTCGAATTAAACGGACTATCAGCATCAAAGTTAAACGGACTTTCAGCATCATAGAACACTGAGAATGAGATCAAAGCAAGCACCGCCATGAACCCTATGAATATAGTTAGCACGAGAATTACAAACGCAGGTGGTCTTGGCAAACGGAACGTTTTTTGATCTCCTGGTTGCTCCAGGACCACACCTATTGCCAACGCATTCCGATCAGCGCTGGCTGACGTAGATTGCATTCGTCTCTTCTTGCGGGATGCTAAGTACATGAACGAGAAAATCGTAATCTCGAATGGGATCACGGCTCCAATCACTGCCTGAAAAAAGACCGGTCCCATTTCCGGTATGCGAAACTTCAGCCCGAAATACAAACCGCATAGTGCCCCAGCCAACGTTGGAAAAAGGATCGCGGACGCCACGCGCCATGACGGTACAATCTGATTCCAATTCGCCGCCCAACTTTCCCAACTGAAACTACCATTACGAGCTGGATCGACGAATGCAGACACAAGATCCATGACGTCGCCTGAGTCTTCGGTGGCTGATTCGCTCTCAAGACTTGCGACGAGCTTCAACAGATCCTGGCGTCGCGGCTCAAGCTGCTTACGGACCGCGTATTGATTCAGCAAATAGACCACCCCATAAATCACGAACAAGAATACGCTCCAGAAAACCACTTTCAGCGAGAAGTCCACCCAAGAACTGGAAACGTTCCAAGAACCATGAATGAAAAATGCCATGATCGAAATGCAAAACGGCAGCAAGTACCACCAGAAAACATTTCGCAACAACCAAATTTGGTGTTCCACTTGGGCCAGTGATTCCTTTGAGCAGTGAAGCAGCGATTCACCCGACTTACTAGGTGTTTGCGGATGACGCCTGCGATCGACGATCATAAAGCCTATAACCCAAATCGTAGCCGGTACCTCTAGATACCACGTCCAAGGCAGTCTGAGCGCAATGCCCATGTAGATCCAAATCGGTATCGTCAAAAGTCCGATGCCCAATTCAAGAGCATCTCGCCAAAAGATGGTCGATCGAAACGAATGTTGGGATCGTTGCATTTCCTTCGTCAATTGTTCGGTATCGATGGACACACGCATTTGAGCTGCATCCGATTTCCACGCCTGTTGGAATTTGTCAATTGCCATCAGATGCTCCTTTCATGAATGCGCTCAATGCCTTTTTCGCCCGATTTAACTTCACTCCCACGTTGCTTTCCGAAATACCTAACACATCCGCCATCTCTCGATAACTCAGATCGTCCAAGTACAGCAACACAATCGCCGCATCGGATCTTGGCAACTGGTGAATGGCTTTGTATAGGTGATCAACGGTCTCTCGATGCTGAATCTGTTCCCCACTGCCAGTCCCTTCCGTTGCTAAGGCTTGCACTTCGAGCAATGGTTGTTGCCGAACCCGTCGCGGTCTATCCTTGCGATGCCAATTCATCGCGGTATGCAGTGCGACGCGATAGAACCACGTCGCCGGACTTGAATTCCCTTTGAAATTCGAAAGCGACTGCCATGCTTGGAGCAGGATTTCCTGCGCAAGATCCTGACATTCCTCTTTGGTAAGCGTGTATGCGCGCGCTACCTTGATGACCGCCGAGCCATGCTCTTCAAGCCAGGTTGTGAATGTCGACTTCCGACCTTCGTCAATCACCAATGATCTCGTTCAAGCAATGGAAAAGGGTGTTCTAGCAATATTGGTAACTCGAACACGCTTTTACTTACAAAAAAATGCAAATCGCGAGCAAAATCAAGTATTTTGCTCGATGCCTAAGATGAACGGTCCAAAACAACACTTCTCACTGACCGCCAGCTCTCGTCGCCACGAGTTCGGCGCGAGCGTGGACGCTCGAAGCTTCCAAATCCTCGCAAAATCGATCGTCTAAGGCAGTTCTTCCACCGTCTTGGCGACGGTGGCTACGTCCGAAACCAAACTCAACTTTCACGGTCCAAGTTTACTTGGCTATTTGTTCGCTAAAGTTCAATCGGATACTGGCGATCAGCGAAAAGTCGCTCCAAAATTTTGTAATAACACCAACACTAATCAGGTGTCCACGATTCCATGGCGAGACTTGCTGCTCCTATCGCTCCAGAGACGCTGGTCTGCTATTCATTCGCAACGCCGTTATTCCAGGCTTCATACATTTCATCGATCGATGGAATCGCTTGTGGGCGAACGATTCGGAAGCCTAACCAAG
>JANPLJ010000550.1:0-4369 GCA_031426475.1 Pirellulaceae bacterium
GGCCAAATGAAACGCTTGAACAGCTGGAACCAACTGCCGATGCGTTAAATCGTTCCAAGAATCATCGCCACGTCGCTTGATCGCCCTGGCGAAGTGTAGACGATCGAGGTTAACATAGTGGGAAACTCACTCATCGCCCACTCGACACCTCATACCCAACATCGACTTTCCATGCCCGCGAGATTGGCTGTTGTCATCCCGATTTACGACGAAGCCGATACGCTTCCGGAGTTATTCAGTCGGTTGCGGCGCGCGTTGGATAGCTTAATCGGCATCGATGGGACGGTGATTTATGTCAACGATGGCAGTCGCGATTCTTCCCTTTCATTGATGTTGGCTCAACGCGCCGAGGATCCTCGATTCACGGTGCTCGAGCTTTCACGCAACTTTGGCCATCAAGCGGCGTTGACGGCAGGGCTAGCCGCGGCCGAGGGCTATGATGCAGTGGTGATGATGGATGGTGATTTGCAGGATCCACCTGAATTGATTGCCGATCTTGTCCGAAGTTGGCAATCTGGCGCCGAGGTCGTGCAAGCAGTTCGTCAAGGTCGCGATGAACGGGGATTCCGTAAAATTAGTTATTGGTTGTTTTACTGGTTGCTTGACTGGATTAGCGATTTTCCGTTGCCTGCGCACACCGGAATTTTCGGGCTACTGAACGAACAAGCGTTGAGAGAGCTCAATCGTCTACCGGAAAACAATCGATTCTTGCCAGGGCTGCGAGCGTGGATCGGCTTTGACCAGCGAACAATCCATTATCAGCGACCAGACCGAACGATGGGCAAGCCGAAACAGAATTTCTTTCGGCTGGTAAGATATGCAATCGATGGATTTGTGAGCTTTTCTTACAAACCGTTGAGGTTGATGATTACGGCTGGTTGTTTGATTAGCTGTTGCGGCTTCTTGCTCGCACTCGGTTTCATCATGCGACGGCTCTTGGGGTTTGAAATTGCCCAGATCGGTTTTACGACTCTTGTAACGCTGGTCTTGTTTTTGGGCGGGGTCCAGCTGGTCGCGATCGGGTTGCTGGGCGAGTATTTGGGGAGGGTTTATGATGAAGTAAAACAACGGCCCCTCTATATCGTCCGCCGTCGATACGAGGATTCGTCGAATGCCATTTCAGGCACTCGCGAGGAATCGAGGTAGGCATTGTCGATCGTATTGCAACCTGCGCTGATTCCGCTTTGTGAAAGTCTTGTTCTTATGGCTCGTACCGTCAAGAAGAACAAAGGCGAAAAGCGTCGACGAACCTCGATCGAGTCCGTCGAACGCAACGCAATAACAACACGTCCCAGAAGCGGGCTTCGTTCCGTAGTTGTGCCCTTGCTGTTGATTGCGATCGCAATATTGTTTGTTTATAGCAATGCATTCAACGGTCCCTTCGTGTTCGATGATGAGGTTTCGATCGAGAAAAACCAATCAATCCGAACGCTTTGGCCGCTTTCGCGTTCGTTATGGGCACCACAAGATACACCGACCGCAGGACGCCCCGCGGTGAATCTGACTTTCGCACTGAACTATGCTTGGGGGCGACAGGAAGTATTAGGGTACCACCTGGTCAATGTTTTGCTACATACCTTCAATGCATTTCTGTTGTTTGGGTTAATTCACAAGAGTTTGGAGAACTCTCCTTGGCAAGACTGGACGAGCACGTTTCCGATGGGATTTCCGTTCTTGATTGTCTTGTTGTGGGCGGTTCACCCGCTCCATACGGAAACGGTCAACTATGTTACGCAAAGAACCGAACTCTTGATGGCATTCTTTTTCCTTTCAACCATGCTGTCGGCTCGCATCGCATGGGATGCAACGCGTTATTGGTCTCGCCTGGCATGGACAGGAGTGTGTGTTGCATGCTGTGCATTGGGAATGACAAGTAAGGAAGTGATGGTTGTTGCGCCCGTCATGGTAGTGCTCTACGACTTAGCGGTAATGAAGCAAATACCTTCATCGCTAATGAAAAGTCGAGGGCTCTTTTATGCCAGTTTAGCGAGCACCTGGGGAATACTCGCGGCGCTGTTAACGACGAATCCTCGCGGGGAATCGGCTGGTTTTGGGCTTTCGATCAATCCCTTCGATTATTTGACAACACAGTTTTGGGCGATAGCTCAGTACTTGCGGCTATCGATCTGGCCCGTTGGCTTATGCGGAGACTATGGCGTTTTTCGAGTTCTAGAAATCGGTATATGGATACCTTACTTGTTGCCCATCAGCATTCTGATAATCGCGACGCTTTGGGCATGGTTTCACTGTCGCATACTTTCGTTTTTAGGGCTATGGTTTTTTCTTATTCTGTCACCCTCGACAAGCGTAGTGCCTATTATGACGGAACCGATTGCAGAACGAAGAATGTATCTTTCTCTCGCTGCTGTCATTGTCGTAGTGATCGTGGGCGTTTCTTACTTTGCTCAATGGTCGTCGCACTGGTTCGAAATGAAATTTTCACCGCGAGTCAGCTTGCCGAGCAATCGCCAACATACACTGGTTGCGATCGCGTTATTGGCGATCGCAGCGACGTTTGCTGGAATCAGCCACGCTCGCAACGGAGTCTATCAAAACAAAATAGTTTATTGGAAAGATGTGGTTCAAAAGAAGCCGAAAAATGCTCGAGGGTATCAAAACCTTGGCAATGCATTTCTTGAAGCCAAACAAATTGAGCTGGCTCGAACAAACTATGAACAAGCCAAGCTACTAGCTCCTTCGGATGCCGATTCGCACTATAACATGGGAGTTTGGCAAATGAATTACGGCAATTCCGATGAAGCGATTGCAAGCTTCGATCGTGCATTGTCGATCAAACCGCGAAAATACGAAGCGGCCTATAATCTCGCATTGTTATTCTATCGGTTGGGTCGGTTGGATGAATCGATTGCTGGATATACGAATGCTATTCGTATTTCTCCCAATTCTGCAGCCGCACATCTGAATTTAGGAAATGTTTTTTTTACCGCCGGGCGATTGGACGAAGCCCTGGAGATGTATCAAGCTGCGTTTCGACTCAATCCCCAATTGAGCGAGTCGTACCTGAATCTCGGCGCAGTTTTTGCCCGTAAAGGTGAATATGTCTTGGCGATTGAGTGGCTCGAAAAGGCAGCCAAGGTCTCCGTCGACAAGCCGGACGTCTTTAGCAATTTAGGCTATTGTTTCGCGGCGCTTGGACGGACCGAGGAAGCTGTTGCTGCCTATTCGAAGTGTGTCACCTTACAACCTTCAGACGCCGATGCTTGGTATAGCTTAGGAAAAGTCCATATCGTTCGCGGTGAACGCGTTGAGGCCCGAAGATGTTTCGAGCGGGTTATGCAGCTTGACCCACATGCAATCGAAGCGCGAGATGCGTTGCAACAACTAGACCTAGAGTGATCAACACGGATTCATTTTTCGATTATCGTTAGCCAAATAGTATCGCGGCCAAGGCAATCCTTTTGAACTACTTTTCTCATTCGCTTCCGTTTCTCCACCAGCCATACTTCGTGGCTGGCACAGCGATGCCCGATTGGATTCGAGTGGTCGATAAACGAACTCGTGTTCGATCGAAAACGGTAAAGAATTTTCTCGAGGAACAACCAGAGAAATTGGGGCCATCGATTCTCGCTTTTTGCCACGGGATCCTCCAACATCATGCCGATGATGACTGGTTTCACAATACCCAAGCGTTTCTTGCATTGAACGTTCAATTCTCGCGGGAGCTACGGGATCTCATGGGCGACGATGCATCGATGCGAGCCGGGTTCGTAGGGCACATCTCGATCGAGCTGCTCTTAGACGCGGTGTTGATTGAGCGATCGCCTTCCGATTTATCCCGGTACTATCGCGTCCTTGATAGCCTCGACCACACGTTTATCGAATCGACGCTCGAACAAATTCTCGGTCGCCCTGTTCCGAATATTGCAAAACTCATTCGACGGTTTGCGATCGAACGATTCATGTACGACTATCTAGACGATAGACGACTATTGAGACGGCTCAATCAAATCATGACTCGCGTGAACTTGCCACCTTTGCAGGACGCCCTGCTCCATTGGTTGCCGGCAGCTCGGCAAGCTGTTCTTCAAAACGCTGATGCGTTGCTGAACGACCCGGCAGATTTATCCGCTCGGGACTAATCGGGTCGTAAAACATCGAATCGAGGAGTCAGGGGGGATCGTCAGCGGGCGGAGTCGCTGCCCCACGGGGGCCGGAGGCTTTCCCACTTTCGAACGAGGCCCGCAGGCATCAAACGGGAACTGAACCACACCACAATCGGGAGGGCGACGCGGGCGAGGCTCCTGCGGAGCCACGTTTGGATCTCATGCGATTTGCGACGTTTGACTCGGCAGGAGCCTCGTCCGCCTCGTCCTCCCGTTTCGTCCTGTCATTTCATTGATGGGAAAGC
>JANPLJ010000551.1:0-3045 GCA_031426475.1 Pirellulaceae bacterium
TTTTTGAAAGATGTTCCATCAAAAGAATGAATTGAACTTGCAAATTTGATGATCACACTCACCAATGGTTTTGGAAATGGAAATCTCAACATCTTTGAAAATCTTTTCATGAACATCATAAAAGTCAAAATGGATGATTTGAAAGAAGATGAGAAAAAAGACGAAAACGATGCATCGATGTTTGCCAAATGGATTTCGAAAGCGAAGAAGCTGCTTTCGAACTTGGATGACTACAATCTAAATCCGATTCAAAAATTCAGCGACCGTGACGAAGCAATCAACGTTTTCAAGAAGAGCTTGCAGGTATTGCCTACCAAGACATCCAATGTCGTTTCGATCAGTTACGAATATTCTGATCCAGACGTCGCACAGGGAGTACTTGAGTTCCTATTGAAAGCAGCCATGGATGAGCATTTTCGGATTCATCTCACACCTGGTTCGCAAGAGTTTTTTGCTAGCCAAGCCAATCGCTTAAGGACGACGCTCAGCGATCTCGAACTGCGTCTTCGAGATTTCAAAAACGAGACGGGACTTGCATCGCTCGAGATTCAACGGGCGAGTGTACTTGGATTGATTGGAACGCTCGAGCAAGATCACGTTTTAACTTTGACACAACTGGATGCCGTGGAGTCGGAAGCGCGAAGCCGACGACAGCAGCTGGGGGAGATTCCGTTGGAGATCGTCGCTCAGCGAGCGACAGATCAACCTAACAGTATTGGTCAATTGTTGCGGTCCAAGGTTTACGACTTAGAAGCCACCGAGCAAGATCAAGCTTCCAAGCTTGCGAGCAACCATCCAACGTTGGTCTCGACTCGCGAACGCTTGTCTGAGGCTAAGAAACTGATCCAAGATGAAAAGCAATCGATTGGAATTACAACCGGCGTCAACCCAAACTATCAAGCGACCGATCTTGCGATTCGAGAACGTGAAGCGACGATCGAAGCACTTACGACGCGTATCAAGTCTTTGTCCGACAAATTGCAATCCGCGCGAACCGAGGTTCAGCGTTTGAATGCAGCGGAAGTCGACCTGAGCGAATTGCAGCGAGATATCGAACTAGTGCAGGTAAACTATCGGACCTATTCAGAAAACCTTGAGAAATCAAGGATCAATGAAGAGCTCGAACGAGCAAAGATTTCAGGCCTGACGACGATGCAGCCACCCACAAACTCGAAAACGCCAATCAGTCCATTACCGCTCTTCGCTCTAGGCTTAGGATTCTTAACGGCATGCTTCGCGAGTGCGGCTTGGGTGACCTTTTCCGAATTTCCAAAATGGGGAGAAGCATTCTTTTTTGATTCGTCAGTTTCCTCGGGTGGTACGTCGTCGCATTCTGATGAACCAAGTCGAGGAACGGAACCGTCGAAAGTCATTCTCCAAAAAGTTCAGAGGAAGTCGGTAATCCCTCGTTAAATAAATTAGCCAACTGTCCGATGTGAGCCAAAATCAGTGGTAAATCGTTTTTGCCTCAATCGGGGGTTGTTTACGAGGTCTCGCATCGACTGAGTTAGGTCGCGATCTTCTTGCATAACTGCATTCGAGGTTGTGACGTGATCCTTTATGGAAAGACTTCGCGCCGATTGCGGTATCGGTTGTACCGAACCTGTTATTCAAGAAGCGGACTTTTGGTCGAAAACGACTAGAAGTAGAACCTCGTTGAGCTTAGTATGGGGAGCGACTGTTTGCTGATATTTCCTTCATTTTCGTTGTTCCGGCATTACAGTAAAGCTTCCTTGAGTTTCTCCTTTGAGTTAAAAATGCAAGCACGAGTCATAGGTAACGAATCGGAGCAAACGAGCTTCGACCAGCTCACTGTCATACCGTTGGTCCGTCCAGGACAGGCGCACCGTGAATCGAAACCGACGATCGTCGGCACTCCATCTGGTTGGAGTATGCGACTCACGTTCTTGGCAAGCGATATTGTTTCGTTAGCTACAGGCTCGTTGATTGCACTATTGACGACAAATGTTTTTTTCGGAAATGCATTTCTCGGCACCAATGAACTGCAGCTCAAGGCTGCGGGCATTCTCTGGGTAAGTCTGATTGCGGTGGCATTTTCGCTGGGCTCCTACGGTCCTATTCCGCCTCGGCCTGCCAGACAATTTCGAGGCTGGGTGATTGGAACGATGTCGGCATCGTTTGGATTGGTCGTTTCGCTTTGGATTTTAGGGCTTGGTTCTGCGAATCTCGCTGCCTTCATTTTGCTTGCAGCGTTCCTCTCGCTTTTTCAGGCGGCATTTCAGCGGGCACTGTGCCGAATGAAGTTTGGGAATAAGCCTTGGTGGGGTACAAGATTCATTGTTGTCGGAGACGGTAAAGAAGCGATTCAAGCGTTTGATCGAATGAATATCGAGCCACAGTGGGGATTGCGACCTGTCGGCATCGTCGCTGATGATTATGTCGAAAGTCAACATAGCACATCCGCGGTTTACTTCGGTCGCCCAAGTCAGATTGACGAAATCGCGAAGAAGCATCGAGTGTTCAGGGCAATCTTTATCGCCCATTGGTTCGATTCCGAAGAAAATACGATGCTGATCACGCAGGGGACGCATCAGATTCGACAGTGGATTGCTTTGCCAGCACCGATTCAGTTTCCGAGTTTGTGGCTTGATTCTTGCGAAGTGGCACGACTTCCTGCTTGGGCGATTCGACGGCATCTTGCAATCCCAATGATGCTGGTCGTCAAGCGAGTTTCCGATTTTGTCATGACGCTTTGCATGGGAGTGATTCTGCTCCCGTTGATCGCGTTGATTGCGGTATTGGTCAAGCTGACGTCGAAGGGTCCGATATTTTTTGGCCAGAGTCGGATCGGTCGCGATGGTTGCTCGTTTAAGGCCTGGAAGTTCCGGACGATGCATCCGGATGCGGATCGATTGCTGAAGGAATACTTGGCTTCTAACCCTCATTTGGCTGCCGAATGGGAAGCGAATCACAAGCTGAAAGCCGATCCGCGGGTTACTTGGATCGGTCGTACGCTTCGTTCGACAAGCCTTGACGAACTACCGCAGCTTTGGAACGTTCTTATTGGCGAAATGAGTCTCGTCG
>JANPLJ010000552.1:0-1814 GCA_031426475.1 Pirellulaceae bacterium
AACCAAGCCGGCAAGAGCTACATCATCTTCGGCAGCAACAGCTTTACCTATTCGATTCTCCCAGAGAACATTGGAACGAGCGCCGTCGATATTTTTCTCTCCCTTACCGTTGGTCAACCGGACATTTTCAACGGCGCCGACGGCAATGACACGATATTCGGATTCGGTGGCGCCGATGTTCTCGTAGGCGGCCGCGGTAACGATACCTTGGCCGTGAGCGATCTAACGTTCAAACGCATCGTCGGCGGCAACGGCAACGATACTTTGAGACTCGATAGCAGCGGACTTTCGCTGGACTTGACGACGATCCGTGACAACCGCATTCTCGATATCGAAACGATCGATATCACCGGCACCGGCAACAACACACTGACGCTCACGCAACGCGAAGTCCTGAATATCTCCGGCGAATCCAACACCCTGGTCGTCCTCCGCGATGCCGGCGACGTCGTCAACATCGGCAGCGGCTGGACGCAACTGGCCAATGAAACGATCAGCGCTAGTCCATTCTTGGTCTACGCTCAAGGTCAAGCTCGATTGAAAGTCCAAGCCGTCGGCGTGGCCTCTGTTGCCAACCGCCAAGTCTTCTACAATCGCGCGACGAGTACCGTCTTCGGCAACGGCTCGGGGAATCCGATCAACTCGATCGACTCGACGAAAACAGCACTCTTACCGAATCAGGCAACCTCGTTTGCCAACTACACCAACTACAACCGCGGCTTGAACGGGATCGTGGTCGACGTTGCCAACGTCGTCGGGCTGATCTCGGCCGCCGATCTTCAGTTTGCCACCTGGGACGGGATCAACGCGGCTGGCTTTGTCGCTGCGGCGGCAGTTCCAACCATCAGCGTGATCCCGAACGGTGGAGCCAGCAATTCAACTCGCGTGAAGATCGAGTTCGCCGATAACGCGATCCAAAACACTTGGCTGCGTATCACGCTGCTCAACAATACGAATACGGGCTTAGGCGCGAACGATGTCTTTTACTTTGGCAATGCAATCGGCGATATGAACAATGGGAACGTCGGAACGCCTGTGACAGTTCGTACGAACGCGACCGATACATCGATTGTTCGCCAGAATCAATCGATCAGTGCCAACTCAGTCGGCGTTACGTCCATTCATGATCTCAACAAAGACGGACGCGTCAATGCGACCGACACATCGATCGTTCGACAAAATCAATTGGCCAGCATCATTCGCTTCTTTACCGCACCGCCGCCGGCGCCCAGTTTCTCAGACGCGGATGCCGAGCTAGCTATCGATTCGATCATGGCCGATTCGAGTTGGCTGGATGGGCTGGATCCGTTTACGAACAAACGTCGCGCTGAACGTTTGATGCGATAAGCGAACGCGATATCCGCGGTGAAGCACGCTGGTTGCCAAACGTCGCTACCACCGAGCCAAGCTCGGTGGCGTGCGTGGTCGTGGGGCGTAGGATATCTGGTAGCCAAATGTAGCTACCATCCGCACAAGGCGGATGGCATGCGGCGCTAGACGAAAGCGATGTTGGACGAAAGCGATATTGGACGAACGCGATGTTGGACGGACGCGATGTTGGACGGACGCGATATTGGACGAACGAGATATTGGACGAATTCAAGGTGGATAGCATGTGAAGCTTTCCACCTCGCTTGCCGAGGTGGAAGCGAATTTGGCAACCAGAAACGATTCCCAGCGGACGCCGGCTTTCCACCTCGCTCGCCCAAGTGGAAGCGAATTTGGACTGGCGGGGCACCACGCTAATCTTTCTCCCCCTCGCCCCGTCTTCGCAATACTGTTCGGCACGCTGCTTGCGGCTGCGTGCATCTTAG
>JANPLJ010000553.1:0-4221 GCA_031426475.1 Pirellulaceae bacterium
GAAAAACAGATTCCGACATTGATACAAACGTGGGAAGAGTCGCTTTCTGCTCAAGAGACAGCTTCGGAGGTTCCACCGGATAGCCTTGCGATGGGACGAATCGCGTCGATCGCTTCGATCAACAAGATTGTTGCGATTGCCGCGGATAAAAGGACTGAGAAGCAGAAAAAGCAGCTAGACGACTATTTCAAGAAAGAAGTCGATAGTCCGTATCGAGAAGCTGATAAGGCATTGCAAGCAGCTAAGACGAAACTCGAGAGTTATCGCAGCAAGATTCCGACCACGATGGTGATGAGCGAAATCGCACCTCGCGATGCGTTCGTTTTGCTGCGAGGCGAATACGACAAGCCAGCAGAGAAAGTCTCACGTACGATTCCTGCGGTTTTCTCCAAAGCAGGCCAGGCTGCACCCGCCGATCGACTGGAGCTGGCTCGGTGGATTGTAAGCCCTGATAATCCGCTTGCCGCACGAGTCTGGGTCAATCGTGAATGGGAGCGATTTTTTGGAGTTGGACTGGTAAAGACCACGGAGAACTTTGGCGCTCAGGCCGAATTCCCAAGCCATCCTGAACTCCTCGATTGGCTTGCTTGCGAGTTCATGGAACCGTCGTCGTCGGATGGAAAACCGAGCAGTACCACGCGTTGGGATATGAAGGCTTTGCAAAAACGGATTGTAATGAGTCAAACCTATCGGCAACGTTCTAAAGTTGATGCTGAAGTTTTAAAACGCGACCCTGAAAATCGTTTGCTTGCCCGCGCTTCGCGGCTCCGACAGAATGGGGAAATCCTCCGCGATTCGGTCCTTGCCATCAGCGGCCTGTTGGTCGACAAGATCGGCGGTCCAAGTGTTCGCCCCTACATGCCAGAAGGCGTTTGGGATGAAACGAGCAAGTATGGAAACTTGCGGAATTACAAACATGACACAGGCGAAGGACTCTACCGGCGCACGATGTACACCATTTGGAAACGAACTGCGGCGCCACCGTCAATGTTGATTTTTGATGCACCCAATCGTGAGACCTGTTCGGTGAAGCGTTCGCGTACGAATACTCCCTTGCAAGCGCTGTCGCTATTGAACGAAGTAACATTCGTGGAAGCCGCTCGGCATTTCGGAGCTCGCATGATTCGAGAAGGCGGCGATACGGATCGAGCTCGCATTCAACATGGTTTCGAACTGGTCATCGCTCGAACTCCCACGAATCGTGAAATCGATATCCTTGCGGATGGCTTGGCAAATGACATCGATCGCTACCGATTACATGCAGAGGAGGCAGATAAACTGCTAAAGCTGGGTGAGTCGCCAACGATTTCAGACCTCGACCCGGCCGTCCATGCCGCTTACACGTTGCTCGCCAACGTATTGCTCAATCTCGATGAATTTATCACCCGGGAATAGTATTTCAGCGAGAAGCGTTGCAATTAGCTAATTTACTTTGGTCAGAACTATCATGAAACAACTAGACTCGTTTCGATTGCAAGATTTTCTAAATCGCCGCGTCTTCATGCAGGGTGGGGCCAAGGTTGTTGGCACTGCCGCATTTGCAAACCTCATGTCGCAGACGCGGGCGGCTGACAAAACCGGAAACGATGCCCAACTACCGCTCGGTCTTCCTGGCCTTCCGACACATGCCCCTAAAGCGAAGCGGATTATCTATCTGTTTCAATCGGGCGCACCTTCGCAGATGGATCTATTCGATCCGAAGCCTTTGATGAAGGACCATCATGGTGAAGATCTGCCGGCATCGATTCGGAACGGACAGCGTCTCACGACAATGACTTCGGGGCAGAAAACGTTTCCGATTGCTCCTTCGATCTTCCCATTCAAGCAGCACGGTGAATCTGGCATGTGGATGAGCGATCTGATGCCGAACTTGTCAAAGGTTACCGACAAGCTATGCATGGTGCGATCGATGGTCACCGAAGCGATCAATCACGATCCCGCGATCACATTTTGCCAGACGGGATCGCAGTTGGCAGGGCGTCCGAGTATCGGTTCGTGGTTGAGCTATGGATTGGGAAGCGAGAATCGTGATCTGCCAGCCTATGTGGTTTTGACTTCGTTCGGAAGCGGCCGCAAAGATGACCAACCGCTTTATGATCGACTGTGGAGTGCAGGGTTCTTACCTTCGAAGCATCAGGGCGTCAAATTCCGCAATCAGGGTGACGCCGTGCTCTACCTTTCGAATCCAGCCGGTGTCAGCGCAGACGCTCGACGATCTACGCTCGACCGGCTCGCTGCGTTGAATGCCGAACATTTTCAACAAACGCTCGATCCAGAGATACAGACGCGGATTTCACAATACGAGATGGCCTTTCGCATGCAGACGAGTGTTCCGGAGCTGCTCGACCTGAAAAGCGAGCCCCAGCATATCTTGGACATGTACGGACCGGATGTCATGCGGCCGGGTAGCTATGCCGCGAATTGTCTACTGGCGCGCCGGTTAGCCGAACGCGATGTCCGATTTGTGCAGTTGTTCCACATGGGGTGGGATCACCATGGGGGGCTGCCCAACGCCATCAAAGGCCAATGCAAAGATACCGACCAAGCGACCGCCGCCTTGATCAATGATCTTGAGCAACGCGGAATGTTGGATGATACGCTGATCGTATGGGGCGGCGAATTTGGTCGCACGATTTATTCGCAGGGCGCTTTGACCGAGACGAACTATGGTCGCGACCACCATCCGCGATGCTTTACCATTCTCATGGCGGGTGCCGGCGTCAAGAAAGGACTCACCTTTGGTGAAACCGACGATTATGGCTACAACATTGTAAGTGACCCGGTCCACGTTCACGATTTAAACGCGACGATCCTGCACTTGATGGGCGTTCACCATGAACGACTAACCTACAAGTACCAGGGACGCGATTTCCGACTGACCGATATTCATGGCGTTGTGCGGAATGAGTTGCTAAGCTGAGTAGCCGAAGTCGTCAGACCTCGGATGAAGCGTAGAAGTCGTAGTCGGTCGAGCTTCGTTCGGATTCTGAGGAATACGGCTACCTAGAAGATAGAGCTATCCCTTGCAAAGCGAAGTAATGAATTATGTGTCTTTACGTGTGCCTATTGCTTGCATTGTCCTGTGTATCGAACGTTTACGCGGATGAAGTGCCGGACGGTTGGACAACATTTGCACCGCGCGACGAAATCAAGCCCCAATTCTCCTTCGATTCCAAGGGCGGCCCCAGACAGGATGGGAGCTTCATTATCGAATCGGGTCCACCAGAAGGCCAACAAGGTCGATGGACCAAGACTTTTGCGGTGGATGACGGGAAGCACTATCGTTTCTCGGTACTTCGAAGAATGGGTAGCCTGGAAAACGAACGTCGCTTTGGAGTCGCACGCATTCTTTGGCGCGATGCAGGTGGAAAACGAGTCCACCACGCGGAACCCACAACTGCGTCGTATGCTGCTGGAGCAACCGTCGCGTCCGAACCAGAGTATCCGATGGATGGCGAAACAGACGCAGATGGTTGGACAGAATTGACTGGCGTTTACTTAGCACCCCCAAATGCTTCGCAAGCAATTGTCGAACTCGAATTCCGGTGGGCACCCAATGCGAAATTGGAGTGGGCATCGATCATGCTCGTCGCGACGGAACCTCCCAAGCCACGCATCGCACGATTAGCAACCATTCACTTTGTTCCTCGCAATGCAAAAACGGTCGACGAACGTCGAAACGCATTCGTTCCATTGATCGAAGAAGCGGCTGCGAAAAAAGCCGATCTCGTCGTCTTGCCCGAAGTCGTCACGTACGGCGGCGGGGTGACGTATGCTGACGTTGCAGAATCGATTCCCGGACCGTCGACTCGGTTTTTTGGCGAGCTCGCGAGGAAACACAGCACTTATTTGGTGCCGGGCTTAGTCGAACGCGATGGTCCACTGATCTACAACGTTGCTGTCTTAATCGGCCCCGATGGCAATATTATCGGTAAGTATCGCAAGGTTTGTCTGCCGCGCGGTGAAATCGAAAGCGGCATCACTCCAGGCCACGACTATCCCGTTTTTCAAACGCGATTTGGCAAAGTCGGCATGATGGTCTGTTACGACGGCTTCTTCCCCGAGGTCGCGAGGGAGCTGAGTATCAACGGTGCGGAAGTCATCGCTTGGCCGGTCATGGGCTGCAATCCTTTGCTTGGAGCAGCGCGGGCATGCGAAAATCATGTCTACGTTATAAGCAGCACTCACACCGACGTCGAGAAGAACTGGATGGTCTCGGCG